>CAZZHL010000231.1:0-4358 GCA_964653945.1 uncultured Pirellulales bacterium | reverse complement strand
TCAGAGCTAATAGGTCAACACCAGCGGATTCTCCATCCTCCGGAAGAAATCAAAGATGAATTTAGCAAGACTTTCATGGAGCATCTCAAAAGTAAACATGGCCAGACGTTAGAAACGCAGATTATTACCAAAAAAGGAGATATAAGAGATGTTGCAATAAAGGCCAGTTTACTTGAAGTTGGGGGCAAAAAAGTAATGCAGGGTATATTCCGGGATATCACCATACGCAAGAAGGCAGAGCAGCGTCAGAAACAGCTTTTCGATAAGTTGGAAAGTGCTAATAATGAGCTTAAAGAATTTGCATACGTAGTCTCACATGATTTGAAAGCCCCATTGCGCGGAATTAAAACCCTGACCGATTGGATAATGACCGATTACGCAGACAAGCTTGATGAAGACGGCAAAAAGCAATTGGATTTGCTTGTAAACAGAGTGGACCGAATGCACAACCTTATTGATGGCATCTTGCAATACTCGAGGGTTGGACGTGTAAAGGAAAAACAGGTTAAGGTCAATCTAAATGAGCTTCTTACAGAAGTTATTGATATGATTGCCTCGCCGGAAAATATCACGATTAAGGTTGAAAACGAATTGCCTACTATTACGTGTGAGCGAACACGCATCCAGCAGGTGTTCCAGAATCTGCTGAGTAACTCTGCGAAGTATATGGATAAACCGCAAGGCCTGATAAGAGTCAGCTGCGTCGAAGAGAAAGACTTCTGGAAATTTGGTGTCACTGATAACGGCCCTGGGATTGAAGAAAAATTCTTCGGAAAAATCTTTCAAATGTTCCAGACATTGGCACCACGTGACGAGTTCGAAAGCACCGGTGTTGGCCTTACTGTGGTAAAGAAAATTGTAGAGTTGTATAGTGGTAAGATTTGGGTTGAGTCAAAAATCGGTGAAGGAAGCACATTCTTCTTCACCCTGCCTAAGAAAGAAATGGGGGTTAGAAATGAGAACCTCAAGGCCAGTTTTGTTGGTTGAAGATGATGACGTCGATGCAATGACGGTCAAAAGAGCGCTTAAAGATTTGAATGTGACAAATCCACTGGTCCATAAAGTCAACGGTGAAGAAGCATTAGAGTATTTAAAAGTTCATCAAAACAACGGCAAGCCCTGTTTGGTTTTGTTGGACTTGAATATGCCAAAAATGAACGGCATCGAATTTCTAACAGTTATAAAAGAAAATGGAGAGCTGAGAAGTATTCCGGTTGTAGTCTTAACTACATCCAGAGAACAGCAGGATAAAATTGCAAGCTTTAAACTTAGTGTTGCCGGTTATATGCTCAAGAGCGTTGACTATCATAAGTTTGTGGACACAATAAGGACCATCGATCTTTATTGGACTTTAAGTGAGCTGCCGGAAAATGGGGTGTAAGATTATGGAATATACAAGACATAAAATTTTGTTCGTTGAAGACGATAAAATGGACCAGTTGGCCTTCGAACGATCGGTGGAGGAGCAGGAGCTCCCATACGATTGCACAATGGCTACTTCTGTTAAAGAGGCCAGGAGCATACTGGTCTCCGGCAAGTTTGATATTGTAATTTCCGACTACGCACTTGGAGATGGCACTGCATTTGATGTCTTAAGTTCTGTGAGGAATACCCCCGTTATAATCATCACCGGAACCGGCAATGAGGAAGTGGCTATCAAAGCCTGGAAGGCCGGAGCTTATGATTATCTGGTGAAAGACATCGACCGAAACTATCTCAAAACTGTCCCAATAACAATCGAAAATGTCATCGAGCATAAGAGAATGGAAGGGAAACTATACTTGTTATCAGGTGCTGTTATGAGCACCGATGATAGTGTCTATATTACCGATATGGAGGACAAGATTATCTTTATCAATAAGGCGTTCCTTGATACTTACGGATATAAAGAGGAAGAAATTGTTGGACAATATAGCAATATCTTGTGGATTGGAAAGCCTCAAAGCAACAAAACCAGAAGTGTCTTTCAAAGTCGGACTGTCGGAAGCACCTGGGAAGTTGGATTTTACCATAAACGAAAAAATGGAAGCATATTTCCAGTTTCCCTGTCAAGGTCAATCATAAAAGACTCAAAGGGCGATGACTTCGCTGTTGTTGCTGTGGCTCACGATATTTCGGAACGTATTCTTGTAGAAGATGAGCTCAGAACTGAAAATCTAAAATTGGGTAGACAAAATCAGCTAAAAAGCGAGATGGCTATTATAATTTTAGAAGCGTTGAAGGCATCTTTGGAAAAGAATTACATTAACAGGGCCCAAGAGTTTATTGATGACTTCCTTAATATTTCAAAAATCGAAGCAGGCAAAATAAACTTAAGGCTGAGCGATTTCGATCTCCGCGATGTCATTTCAGAAGTTTTAGAAGCCGGGTCTTCTCTGGTATCTGAGAAAAATATTAAACTTGAAAGTTTTATTCCTGAATCTGAGTTGATTGTTAATGCAGACCACAAAAGTGTAAAAAAGATTTTAGATAGTCTTGTTAATAATGCGATAAAGTCGGTTTCCGTGGAGGGCCATATTAATGTCTTGGTAAAAGAGGCTGATGATCGAATTCGAATAGAAGTGCAAGACGATGGGCCGGCTATCGATAGCAATGCGGTACATAAGCTTTTCAATCACTTTACTGTGATTAAAGGACAGCTCGCAAACCTGACATCATCAGTTGACAAAGATGAAGGTACGCGAGCGAACGGTTGTAATTTGCTTCTACAAGCTTTGTCCTTACCAATAGCTAAAGTGCTGGTGGAATTGCATGGGGGACGGTTGTGGGTTGAAAGCAAGAGCAAGCAAGAGAGAGGAAACAGCTTTTGTTTCACGCTGCAAAAGGAAGCTTCTAAATGATAAGTGATAAATGATAAATGATTATTCCTTTTTTAATTATCACTAATCACTAGTCATTAATCATTTAATTATCACTAATCATTAACCATTTGAAATGGCGAGAAATGAAAATAGGGCAAAAGCTAACTTTGGCATTTGTAGGCATTGCTCTGTTAATCGGAGTTGCAGGGTATATTTCTCTTAACACAAGTCAGGAAGCATTACAGGAATCTATCGGTGAAAGCTCCGCATCTTTAGCTGCCGGAACTTTAAGAAATATTGATAGAGCCATTTATAATAAGATTGAAGAATTTCAAATTTACTCTGGAAATTCAGAAGTTCAAAAAGTTACGAAAGAGTCAAATAAGGAATTTGAAAAGCTAAATGACATTCAACGTTTTATTGAACAAAAAGACAAAGAATGGATAGCTGCACCAGAAGAGACTGTAACTGCCTTTATGGAACAATTGGCAAACAATGAGCCGGCGAGAGAGTTAAAACGGCGACTGAGATTCTGTGAAGAAAAATATGGCTACAGAGTTCTGGGGGAAGTTTTTGTAACAAATAAATATGGAGCAAACGTTGCCCAAACTGGAAAAACCACCGACTATTACCAGGCGGATGAAGAATGGTGGCAAGTTGTGAAGGAGGACAGCTTGTATGTAGCAGACGTTGAATACGACAGAAGCTCCAATGTTTATTCTACCGACATCGGAATAAGAATCGACGATGAAAATGGAGATTTCATAGGTGCTATAAAGGCCGTTTTGAATATTGAAAGTGCTATTGACATAATGAGAAAAGCGAAGGCAACTTCGCCGTATGAGACTACGGAACTCAAGTTGTTCGATAGAAATGGCAAAGTGATTTTTGACACAGCAGGAGAGTTTAAACCTTTTAAAGATACACTTGATGAAAAAATTCTTGAGCAGGTAAGACAAGGTGCAGGACATCGACATCTGTTAAAAGCAGGAGAACTTGGTGAGGGTGAAGAACTATTTGCCTATGCTCGTTCAAAAGGACATAATGGTTATTATCCTTTAGGATGGGTCTTAGCGATAGAGTACGAAACGAAAGAAATATTTGCGCCTGTCGCTGAGTTAAGAAGCATGATGATAATTGTTTCCCTTACTATAACAATAGTTGCCATTCTTATTGGCCTGTTTGTCTCTCGTACTATTTCGAAACCTATAAAGAAGCTTAGGGATACAGCAGGCCAGATAAGCAAAGGTAAATTCGATGTAACGATAGAAATTAAAACAAAGGATGAGATTGGAGAACTGGCAAATTCATTCAATAAAATGACTGGGCACTTGAAGAAGATGGTAGATAATCTCAGCGGTGAAGTTGCCGTGCGCAAAAAGGCCGAAGATGCGCTGGAAAAGCTAAATAAGGACCTGGAATCAACCGTTCAAAAGCTGAGCTGGTCAAACAGGGAGCTTCAAGAGTTTGCCTACGTAGCAGCCCACGACTTAAAAGCACCACTGCGAGCAATAGGAACTCTGGCAGATTGGTTATCAACAGATTATAGTGATAAGT
>CAZZHL010000230.1:0-4361 GCA_964653945.1 uncultured Pirellulales bacterium | reverse complement strand
CACCGCGGCGAGAGTCTGTGAAGGTGAATTGAGACAGGTAAGCCAAAAGCGGAATTGGCAATTGAGTGAATCACAATATTTAGACATAATTACCGAGAAAAGTGCCTCTGTCTTTTGTAGCTGTTGTTTCCTCGGCGGCCTTTTATCGCAAGGAACCGAAACGCAGCTTAATTCACTCAGCCGTTTCGGATTGAACGCCGGCATTGCATTTCAAATTACCGATGATTTACTCGATATAATCGGCGATGAGAGAAAAACAGGAAAGACGCTCGGCAGTGACGCTGATAAAAACAAGCTGACTTTGGCTGTGATACATTTGTTAAAAGTAGCGGATGATAGTGAAAAAAGCATAATTAAAAGCAAGTTAAGTGCCGAGGGAGAAAATAAGGCCGCACTCACAGAGATGCTTGCGTCCCATGGCAGCCTGGAATACGCCCGCAGCCGGGCACAAGAATTTATCGCAAAGGCAATTGCAGCGATAGACGATTTGAAAGACAGCGACGCTAAAAAGGCCCTGGTTGAAACAGCAAGATTTATGGCTGACAGAGCGGCATAAAACAGAGGACTCAATTTACAGATTACACCACAGGAGATTCTTCATAAAAACAAAACAAGGGCTGCGAGTTTCACACTCGCAGCCCTTGTTACACTTATAAGTTAGCTATCAGCAGATGATAAGCAACGTAAGTCTTGTTACAACATCCAGATTAAACCACAAGCGATGGCCACTGCATCACCTGTTAGCTGGTACTCGACGTTTATAACAGAATTCTCCGTAAAGTCAACCTGTGCGCCAATATAACATCCTACCATTGACCTCTCTTCGATAGGATAATTATCCCTATCTCCACTATCGTTTTGGTGCATAAGCTCGCCATCAACGAGGTGCAGGAACGGTCCGCCATAAAGACAAATGTTCTCGCTAAGTTGGTGAGTCGGGCCTACCGCAAGCTGAATTTCATAAATGTCAATCTCGAACTCACCAGGTGAGCTCTTCGACTCTGGATTCGTATGTGTACCGGTAAAGTTGACCCAGCTCAATTGTGCAAGTGCGCCCCACTTGGTGGCGCCGTTTTCTTTAAGGGTCACTTTGGTACCCATACCAAGAGCCAGGCTGCCTTCGTCATCACCTGACCACCAATCTTCACCGCTACCCCACGTCGCACGCTCATATTCGAAATCGGCCCAGCCTACACGCCCAAATACCTCCCAGTTGTCTGAGAGACCATATCCAACCCTGCCATACGCCTTGTTCATTGCCAAGTCCTTTATATTAGCCCTGTCCCTTGCCCGGAGGAGATTGTTCTCACTGAACGAGTACTCAGCCCCGATACTCCATTGGCTCTCGTTAAGGCCTGCCGCCGGCGGTCCCATCGGGTCTAATGCCATAGCAACCGAACAACACAAACAAACCACAACAATAAATCCTAATAACTTCTTTTCCATAACTGACTCCTTTCAAAAAAACTTTATTCCCTTAAATTTTCTACCATCAACCCATCCGCCTTATAAAATTTGATACTTTACAAGTATAATCTGGAAACTTTCTTACGTATAAACAAACCCCATGCTCTCATTCTTAATTGATATTTATATAACCAATATATAGCTGTAAAGCAAAAAAAAAGTTTATTTTTTTATTATTTTTTTTGTCAGAATATCACATTAAAATGCTTCAGATACCCCTTCAAGCCCCGTTTAAAATAGTTTCAACAGTTTTATGTATCTTACTCATAATACACTTTATGCACAAGAATAAGACCTATAAAAACCTGCTTAGTGTGGACAAAAGCGGAAATCCACTTGAGTAAAATAAAAAAGGGCTGTGAGTTTTACACCCACAGCCCTTTGTGCACAATATTAAATTTTAGGCCTGCTTGTGGTTAAAATCTCCAGGTGAGGTTTGTACCAAGTGCAACAGCATCACCGGTGAGCTGACATTCAGCGTTGCAAGTAACATTGTCTGTAACATCAATCTGTGTACCGAGGTAGCCGCCAAAACAGCTGTCATTCTCGACATCATACGAGCCCTTGAGGTCCATGTAGCTCCATCCAGGGCCGCCATCATCAAACACGTCATAAATGCCCGAGCCTTTGAAGTCATAATCGCCAGTGAAGTAGTACCAGAACGGCCCGCCATAGAGCGTAAACTTCGGGGACAGTTCGTAAGTTGCCCCTATTGCAATTTGCATTTCCCAGAAGTCCATCTCTCCATCCGTAGGCACATCCCACGCGACCAATGTACTAGTAGGCCACTCATACGCCACACCCTCGTAGTCTACATCGAGGTCAACCTGTGCCCAACTGGCCTGAAACAGTCCACCAACCTTCAGTTTGGTGTCTTCCCAAAGGGTTACCTTCGTACCAAAACCGATGCTAAAGCCGGCGTCGCCGTCGTATACCCTCTCATTAAGCCAGTTGTAACCGTAATCTGTGTCGCGAGGCCCGTCCTTGCCGTACATAGTGGCTCCGCCGAGACGCAAAAATGCCTCCCAGTTATTCATGATGCCGTATCCAAGATTGAGGTAGGCCTTATGCATCTGAGTAGCTCTGATCTTAAACTTGTCTTTGACGGTGTCCCCATAGCCCCAACCATAATTATAGTATGAGTATTTACCGTCCAATTCAAGGTCTATTTCAGAGTAAGCATAATCGAGGCCGGCGCTGAACTGACCTTGTTCTAAGCCAGCCACCGGAAGCCCCAATGGGTCCAGCGCCATAGCAGCCGAACTACACAAAAAAACCACTATAACAATACCCAACAACTTCTTTTCCATAATCAACTCCTTTCCAAAAAATATTTATTCCCTTAAATTTTCTACCATCAACCCATCCGCCTTACGAAATGCAACACTTTACAAGTACAACCTTGCTTATTTCCTTACGTATATATAAACCCCATTGGATTTTTTATCGTGCGAATATACTGATAAACTCTATGCAAATCAAACAAAAAAATAAAATTTTTGGCTTTTTAAGAGTAAATGTGAAAATAGGGTATTTAAGCAGGCGTTGAAGCCGTGTGAAATACTTTTCGACAATACTTACATCCTGAAATATAATATATACAATGCGTGAGGAAAGAAACGATAACAAATTGTTCAATCAGCAAGAGAAGGCCAACATAAAATCCGCTGCACCGCTGGCGGTAAGGATGAGGCCGAGAAATCTTGAAGACTTTATCGGACAAAGACACATCCTTGGGCCCGATAAGCTGTTGACGAGGATGTTGCAGGCCGATAAGCTTACCAGCTTGATATTTTACGGCCCGCCTGGGGTAGGCAAGACCTCGCTGGCAAATGTGATTGCAAATTACACCAAGGCCAAGTTTAACTATCTTAACGCGCCAGCAGCCAGTGTTAAAAACATACGCGAGATAATCGCTGCCGCTAAAGACCGGCTTGCTACCGGTGGAGCAAGAACTGTGCTTTTTATCGATGACATTCATCGCTTTAACCGTGCCCAGCAGGATGTCCTGCTGGACGATGTCGAAGCAGGTGTTTTAATTCTCATAGGCGCCACTACGGAAAATCCGTATTTTGCGGTCAATTCGCCATTGATTTCCCGCAGTACCGTATTTCATTTTGAGCCGCTAAGTCAGGATGACGTTTTACAATTGCTACATAAAGCAATTGACGATACCGAACGAGGATTTGGCAAGCTTGATATCGAGGCGGATGAAAAGGCACTGAAATTCCTGGCAAGTGTCTGCGACGGCGATGCCAGAAAAGCACTAACCGCTCTGGATGTAGGCGTGCTTTCACAAGCGGGGAAAAAACATATCGGGACTACGGCTGGGCCTCTCGCCTCCGGCGAAGCCTTTGGCGAAGCTGGGTCGCCCAGACGAGAGGGAAAAGTAAACCCGCCGGACGTAATGGACTTGGCCATCCCTAACGGGAGGCGGGTAAAATTTAATCTGGAAGTTGCAAAGGAGTCGATACAACAAAAGACGCTCGTCTATGATGGCACTGGTGATACGCACTACGACATAGCAAGCGCTCTGCAAAAGAGTATGCGAGGCAGCGACCCTGACGCCACTGTTTACTGGCTGGCGCGAATGATAGCCGGCGGGGAGGATACGCGTTTTATTGCCCGGCGGATTGCAGTTTGTGCTGCCGAAGACGTTGGAAATGCAGACCCAATGGCTACGATTCTCGCTGCTGCAGCTGTTCAGATATCCGAGTTTGTCGGTCTGCCTGAAGCCCAGCTGGTTTTAGCGCAGGCGGCCATATATGTTGCCTGCGCACCGAAATCCAATGCTGCAGCTTCTGCTATCTGGAAAGCGATGTCTGATGTGCAACAGGAACCGGTTAAGCCGGTACCAAAACATCTGAAAGACAGCCATTACCCGGCAGCGAAAA
>CAZZHL010000229.1:0-4397 GCA_964653945.1 uncultured Pirellulales bacterium | reverse complement strand
ATACGTTTAGCAATTTGCAATTGCCGTCCGGCTTTGAAGTAATAATCAACGGGGGTACTAAAGGTACGGGAATGGATGCTGTCGAGTGGGCGAAAAAGGTAGAAGACCTGGGGGCTGGAGCAATCCTGCCGACAAGTATGGACGCCGACGGCACGCAGACCGGATACGATATCCCAATGACCAAAGCAATATCCAGTGCAGTGAAAGTGCCGGTAATTGCATCAGGCGGAGCTGGAAAGCTCGAACATCTGTACCAGGCCATCGTCGAGGGAGGGGCAGATGCTGTTCTTGTGGCCTCAATAGCACACTTCGGCACGTACACGATAAAGCAGATGAAAGAGTATTTGGCTGAGCGAGGGATACCGGTAAAGCTTTGAATCGGCTTGTTAGCCGAATGTTTTTGGACGTGAAGGCTTGATTTGTATCCGGGGGTCTAAATCCGGGGGCTTGTTTTGTTCAATTCCCAAAAGTCGCTATTTAGATTAGCCGATAGGAGAAGGGGTGTAGATTTTATTGTGTTACCCATAGAAAAGGCCCTTGAAATGTTTAGCAGATTGAAGGAAAACAAATTATTGTTGAAGCCCCAGCTTTTTCTTATACGCTGGTATCGCAGTAACAGGAGCTGCTCCAATCCAGACCAGCGGAGGGTCAAGCCGGAACAGATGCCGCCATTGATGGTCCGCAAACCTGAATGGCGCCGATAGCACCCTGCTATCTCAAAGCCAACACATCGAGACGAAACAATCTTACTATTTCATCCAATCCTCTGCAAGCTTCGCAAAGTCAAGGAAGTTTACTATGCCGTCACCGCCGGGCGGTGCAATATCAGCCGATGGAGTCCCAGGCGGGCCGAGCCATTGCTCGGCTAATTTCGCCAAATCCTCAAGGTTAACTTCCCCATCACCGGTTATGTCAGAGACGCTGTTATTTAAGGCGATGCTCGTTGTAAATGTTGTTTGCCCCGCCCCGCCGCCTGTTGTATCAAATGTAGTACGCCAGCTTATGATGGTAACATCTACCGGAACCGACCTATCGACTTGAATGCTAAACGTATCATCACTTACTGCCGACTCTCCGGCTTCTATATATGCAAAACCTACATCCGGGTCTAATATTGTAACGTTGTCCGAGGCATCGAGCAGCTCAACGAGAACATTTGAAACGGCTTCGGTGCTGTTGTTATTTAGCGCCATCGTATAGGTATATTCAAAGATAGTTCTGCCGACACGGGTTTTACTTACGAGGTTATAGGATTGCAGGACCAGGCCGCCCTTGCAGGTGGCCTCCGGCGTATTTCCGTAGGCCCCCATATTTATCCTGCCACCATCCGGCTCCGGCTCAAGACCGAATTCAGAGTTCGGATCCCCAGCGTCAATACATGGCGAATTAGGTTTTAAATGATAATCTCCGTCTATCCAGATTGCGTTCAGCTCATTTGGCTCAACCGATATATTAGGATCATTTGAATCAGCCCAATAACCCAATTCAATAAAACAAGGATCTGCATCTATATTGCTTTGACCATCAAAACCACCCTGTATGTTGCTATACTCCACTATCACCGAACCATATATTTGTCCTCCACTACTATTGTTGTCCCAAAAAATGCAATTGTTAACTATTGTGTCTTGCCAGATGTTAGAAATCGCACTGCCAGTTTGAGCGTAGTTTCCACTGAAAGTACAGTTTGTTACTACTGGACTACCATAATGATTAAATATCCCTGCGCCATGAAATTTGGCAAAGTTACCAGTGATGATACAATTGGTTACCGTTGGACTGCCAGTATAGATACATATTCCACCGCCGCTGCCACTCGGTGTCGAGTTACAACTGAGAATGCAGTTAACAATCGTAGGACTAGAACTAGCGCAGGAAATACCACCTCCTGCAGCACAGCCGTTAACAATTTTAATGCCATTTAAAACAGAGTTGCTGTCTTCACTACAATGGAAATAAAACCCTCGATGTGAGTCATCGTAACTGCCATTACAATCAATAACTGTAGCAGCGACTGTACTTAGATCGCTAGGATTAGTACTGCGGACTGTGATGGCTTTGCCAAGAAAGTCGATGTCTCTATTGCCGTCTCCAGTATAGATACCTGGAGCGATAATGACCGTATCACCATCAAATGCAGCATTTATGGCTGTTTGAATAGTTGAGTATACCTCAGGTACTCTCAGTTCTTTCTTGCCAAAGCGGAGTATTGGGTAATCAATACCTTCATCGATAGTCCAGATAGGCGCGATAAAATCCCATCCTGCAGAGGTAAAGGTGCTCTCGGTTTGCATCTCGGCTGTTGTTTTACCTGTTCCGCCGTCGCTATATGATTGACCGCTGGTTTCGATATCCCAGAAAGAAGCGCTTATCTCACCCTGCTCATTATACCCTACTAATCCTCCGACATCATTTGCTCCTGAAACCATACCTACCGAGTAGGAATTCATAATGTAGCCATTCTCATTATAACCTATCAAACCGCCGACATAAGAACCAATTCCAGAAACATTTCCTCTTGCATAGCAATTAAATATCTCATTACGATAAACATACCCCGCAAAACCACCAACATAACTTATATCACCTTGCACATCGCCGGCAGCGAAACAATTCTTGAGGTTATCCCCGGTACCAACTAGTCCTCCAACCGCGATAAATCCGAACACATTACTTGTGCTATAAGATTCGAAAATGTCGTAACCTGCCCCACACATCCCACCAACATATTTATGGCCTCTCACAGTTCCACTCGAATGGCAGTTAGTAATATGACTGCCCGAACCAATCAGGCCACCTACATAGTCCCCATGGCCAATAACATCTGCACTGGTGATGCAATCTCTCACGGAACTGGATGACCACGCATTCTCACCTATTAACCCTCCTACACAACTTTCACCTTCGACCGTACAGAAACTTTGACAGTCTGATACCTCGGAATAATAATCCTGTCCGGCAAGACCGCCGACATACTTCCCACCCCCTACAACGCTGCCGCGGAAAGAACAGCCAGAGAGAATATTTGTCTCATCGGAATCTGAGTAATCCAGTATTATTATGATAATACCTCCTCCATCATTATATCGGTAATTACGTCCCAGAAGCCCGCCAATGTAGTCACCATCGCCGGTGACATTACAATCAACATGGCAATTGACAATATCACCTCCGCAGTGTTGTCCAATGAGTCCCCCGACTTGTTCATCAGAGCCATCAACGTTTCCTGTACAGGAGCAATCGTGAATATAAGTACGAGAAGAATATCCTGCTAATCCACCGATGCAAGTATCACCTGAGACAGCTCCGCAGAAGTGGCTGTTTGCAATTTCTGCATAACACTTACCAGATAATCCCCCCACGGCATATTCTCCCTGAACCTGCGCTTCGACATTACAATTTAATAATAGGCCGCGATTGTTACCAACCAATCCACCTACATTCGATTTTCCCAAAATAAAACAATTTTCAACGGAGCAGTTTGTTATGTGTCCCCCATCTAAGCTACCCACTAATAATCCGATACAAGAACTCTGTGGGGCCGATACATATGCATCGATAAGTCTTATATTCCTGATATTGGCGTTTGGACCTCCGACAACGCCAAAGAGGCCTTTGTAGTCACTCGTATTTGAATCATATGTGTAGTTTATTATTGCATGATTATCTCCATCGAATACACCTTTGAAAGACTGTGTGTAACCAATAATATTGAATTCTTCCCCACTCAATGTACTCATGTCGATGTCATTCATCAACATGAAGTGCTTGTCCTGTTCGCACAGAATCCTGCCAATCATATTAAGCTCTTCAGTTGTAAAAATCAGGAATGGGTCTTCCGCGGTACCGTTTCCCTGCCAATAGCGTTCGTTTATAATTACTTGTCCAGGCCGGTTTTCCCAAATCAACCTTGGGTAGTCATTGGTTTCATCTATGCTCCAAAGGCCATCACAGCCCCAGCCTATAAAAGTAACTGCAGTTTTCATTTGTTCAGTCGTTTTGCCTTCTCCAGCATCGCTGTGGTTTTGGCCACTTGTTTCAACATCCCAGTATGAATTTAAGACAGCATTGTAGCAGTTGTCGCCAATTAATCCTCCTGTGTTTTGCGCTCCGAGCACCCTTCCGATTGAATAACAATTGATGACATCATCATTGTTTAGGCCGACTAAGCCTCCAACTGTATAATTGCCCTCAACATTACCTTCAAAGTAACTGTTGGAAATGCCTATTTGTTTGTCTGTATAACCAGCTAATCCCCCAACATAGCTATTGCCAGAGATGTTACAGCTCGACCAGCATTCTGAAATTTCCCCGTCTGTTTCTCCCGTTAATCCACCAACATGGATGTCCCCACAGATATTACCGGTAGAGTAACATTTAAAAATCTCACCACAATA
>CAZZHL010000228.1:0-4433 GCA_964653945.1 uncultured Pirellulales bacterium | reverse complement strand
CGGTCTCGACTGTAATGTTCTTGTACTGAACAAGCATTACATGGCTATCCGAATAATAAATGCCAGGCGGGCATTTTCTCTGCTGTTTCGCGAGATTGCCGAGGTTGTTTCTGTCGAACAGAATAAATACTCAAACTATGATTTTCAAAGCTGGTGCGAGGTAAGCCAGTTCAAGCGGAATTTTGAGCCGGAGGGACACGATTGGATATCCACTGTCAACTTTCATATTGCGGTGCCACGGATTATTCGGCTGTTATTCTACGACCGTTTGCCTCGAACCGAAGTGAAACTTAATCGTCGAAATATTTTCGCCCGCGATAAAAACCGGTGCCAGTACTGCGGCAAACGCCAGCCGGCCGGCGAGCTGTCACTCGACCATGTTACCCCACGGAGTATGGGCGGAAAAGCAATGTGGGAAAATATCGTTTGTGCCTGCACCGACTGTAACGTCAAAAAAGGCGGCCGAACTCCAAAAGAAGCGGGCTTGACGCTAATCCAAAAACCTGTTAAGCCGAAACACAATCCTCTTGTTCATATTCACTTAGGCCATCAACGCTATAGTAGCTGGAAGCAATTCCTCGACCACGCCTACTGGTCCGTCGAGCTAAAATAAAGAGACACGGATTGACACTGTTTTTTAGACACAGATTTACACTGATTAACACTGTTTTTTTTGTTTTGCCACGGAGGACACAGAGATGTCATTGCGAGTCCGCTCCGCCAGAAGCGGACCTTTGGCGGAAAGCAATCTCATTTTAATAGGGCTCAAATATCATGTCTACGTTCTATTTTCCAATAGATTCTGTCACAAGTATCTCATGGGCAATAGTAAGAAAATCTGAGAAATGCTTGTGATAATAAAGATCGGTAGATTGATAATCCAACATCCCTTCTTGTCCTTCCCGTTTGAATTTAACTTCCAATACGCGGAATGCTAATGCTTCGGCAATAACCTCAGATAAAACTATGTGATATCGCGAAGAATCTACGCCAGGATAAATATCCCCGGTTGGCTCACCCAAATATTTTCTAATCGAAGGATGTTTAGCGCCAATAAGCAATAAATATGCGTCGTTGTTATCCCACTTATATCTCAATGGCGAAAAATTATCTTCAACTGGCTTAGGACGCTTGAAATCTATCTTAGGCTCTTGTTCTTCCACCGTAACATGAGTTTTCGCTGGCTCAAATCCTTTCACCCGTGCTGTTATTTCGCCTTTTGCCTTTAATTGCCGGCCAGTTATTCTGCATTTTCCGATGAATAGTCCTGACCTATCGGCCTTATGGAGTTCACACTTTCCGCCACCTTTTACAGCAATTTGGGTAGGGCGGTCAGATGTAATTTGTGCGATGACCTGATGACGTATTTTGCCACTAGTTTTTAACCGCAAGGTTAAGGTTTTTTCTTTGTTGATTCTTAAATGATACAGTGGCTTTTCAAAAGAAAAACCATCTGGCACCTCCGGAGCAGGTGGTGGCTCAATAACTTTTACAAGTAGCGAATTATCGTAGCCATCGTAACGCACCTCAATAAAGGCTTCAGTTCCAACATTGGAACTTTCTACAGTGAATGTTGTTCTTCCAACTTTATCGTCCCCTGAAGACCCTCCTAAGAATACCGGCGACGTGCGAACTTTGACATCCTCTGGGTTGCTGCTAACAATATTTACCGGCAAAGAGTAATCCAAGGCCTCATAGTGCTTTACTATGATAGAAAATGTTTTTGGCTGATTGATAATAATAGGCTGTTCTTCAGGAGGAATGATGTGCAGCCCTACATCTAACTTTTCGATTGTTGTTTTAATAGACCCCGGTGGAATTTCTTCTTCCAATTCTTTTATTTTTTTCTCAAAAATGTTTGAAATTTTCTTTGAAAGCTTACTCAGTTTCTTATCGAGGTTTTCGTTTGTGACATCGCGTTTGGAAGGTTCCTCAGCTTCTTTTAGTTTATCAACGAAAGGTTGTAAAATTTCTTTGCATTTTTTATAGAGTGCTTGTGCAAAAGGATGTTCGAGCATTAAACCATCACGAAATGGATCCAATAATCTCATTGGATTATCTGCTGGGTGGTTCGGATTATTGGGGTTTGCTTCTTCGCGGTTGTCATATTCAAGAATTAGCTTATCAATAAATTTGCAACGTAATTCTCCCGTAAACCTCCACGCAAAAGGTTCTGATACCCCAAAATAAGTGCAGTCATGTATTGCGGCCTCACTTTTAACTAAGATGCCTCCTTCTCGATAAGGAAGCATTTCTTGTTCAAAAGGACTCTTATGCTGACGGATAATAAGATGCGCTGCTGCATTAGGATAATTAGGAATTTGAATCTCGTGATCAAAAACAACTTCACCTAAAGGAAAATTATAGGTGAGAGGGTCTTCCCTTTTTTTATTCAGATCTACAAGTGTCACTTCTCGGCCCGGATTGGAAAAAATATCTCGAAGACTATAATACCGAGAAAAATTTTGTACCAACTTTTCATGCTGTGGGATTTGAAAGCGACTTTCGACATCGATAGTTACTACTGTTCCATTGCCTCTTGGTATACCAAGCTTCTGCCGTATTTCTTTGCTGGCTTTTGGTGGACGTTTAGGTTTTCCAAAGCGACATTTTAGGGACGGAGGAATTATCAGGTGGTTATATTCACCATCTTTTATGCTTTCAAAATGAACAGTACCGAAAGCAGCAACATCCTTAGCGCCTCGTCCGTTAAGCCCACGTCGTGCTTTTCCTTTTTCAAATCCCGATGTTCTCCCGCCTAAACTACCAAGGCTCTCGTACATCTCGTGTCTATTCATCCCGCATGCTCTATCTAGCACTTTCACTGTAGATGTCTTCTTGTTTCGCCTTTTGATTTCGATTCGAATCTTACCTGAAGTTTGTTTTTTGTCATCCTCTAAATCTCGGTAGCTGTCATCGGAGTTCGTAATCAGCTCCACCAGCCCGCGTTCGATATCCCTCCTCATCGCCCTTTCCATATTCTGACGTTTGTAACGTCTATCTGCACCAAGATCCCACTCAACCGGAATTTTAGATTTTGACATTTTTTTCTCCTTCTTTTTCCCCTAAAAGTGATGCAAACTTTTTTCGACAGAAATTTACATAATTTTTGACTTCTTCCCTTTTCAAGTTTTTTCCTGTCGAGTAGAGTTGCGTTAATCGGTCGTTTAAAACTTCTGTTCCAGTGTTTACAGTGCAGACAAGCGATTCAGCAAATTCGGCATGTGAAATTTCTGCCTGTTCTCTGTTATTCGAGAACTTCCTAAAAGCTTCACTTCTAAATAATTCTTTTAATTTTCGGTCTGAATGTAGGCGGTCTCCTATTGGCTTGTGTTCTCCCAAATACTTTTCTATCCGATCTTTATTCGCTTCTATCCATTGAATCCCACTGCCGGTTAACATCCACCCTCCGATTTTCTTATTCTTTTGATCCGGGGACAGTAGTTCTTTGAAGCTTCGTGGTTTCTTTGGCCTTTTCCTTTCGGTTTCCCCAATAACTAACGCCCCATTTTTCGGTTTTTTAGCTGCCTCCAACATAAATCGAGCAGATGCAAGGTCTGGATGCTGTGGATATTTTACCCAAGAAAACTTTGACGGGGCGAATTGGTAACACTTCAAAGCAACGTCTTCGGTATGAACTCGCTTCTGCCGTCCACCTAAAAGGTAAAGGGCATAAATTACGATATCCTTATTGCTTAACTTATCTGACTTTTCTCCCATTTTTCACCTTGACCCTTTTTTTACTTTACTCATTTTCATACGATGGCAACGCTTTACTTACCTATAATTTGAAATTATTTTTCTTTCTGTTGCCAAACTTAGCCTTTACAGCCCGCAATTCGCTTTCAATCGCAGAAAAAATCTTTCTTATATCTTCATCAGTGTATAAATATGCGCTTTTATTTGAACAATTCCCTAAAATACGAATCCGATTTAATATCTCATTTGTACGTCTTGCTGCAACACGTCTAAAGCGTCCCTTTCTTGTTTCTTCATTATTTTGGTTCATATTCATAAATATCCTCATAATAACACCATTTTTTTCACATAAGATGAACTATGATATATAATACAACATTATTTACATAAATCAAGCATTTTATATGAATTTTTATGCATTATTTTTGCTTATTTGCTATAAATATCGAACATATAAGAACATATACGCTAAAAAAATGTTCCTTGTTCCCAAAAAATCTTAATTATTAAACAAGAAACAGCAAATTTGAAGTGAAAATCCCCCCAAAATCCCTAATCCCAAAAACAAACTCAGTCATCTTCATAAATGGGGCGTTGTAAAATGGCCATGTGGACGCAGGCGGATAAACAACCCTCGGTGGTGCAAATAACTGGATCCCCGACAAAGGCCCGCCACACGGAAGTCGGGTAAACATTCGGGGACAGGCAGGCAGGATTCTAAGTCTTTAATTCAG
>CAZZHL010000227.1:0-4436 GCA_964653945.1 uncultured Pirellulales bacterium | reverse complement strand
GCCTTAACCGCAAGGGTTGATGCACCTGAAAATAGAAACATACTGAAGGCATTGTTGTTACTCGTATAGTGTATTACAAACGAATTGCCACACATCATGCGTGATGCGATTAAACTGCAACCATAGTCTGTTCATAAATTTTCGCACACTTTTCTGCTGAATCTCTCCAGCGCAGCTTCCTTACCTCAAAATTGCCATGATTTCTCAGTGTCATCTCCAGCGGAGGATATTTCAGCACCGCAACAATCTTGTTAGCAATCTCCTTGACATCCCAAAAGTCAACTTTCAAAGCATGTCTCAAAACTTCTGATACTCCACTTTGCTTGCTTATAATGACAGGTACATCATTATCCAGCGCCTCCAGCGGAGCAATTCCAAACGGCTCCGATACCGAGGGCATCACATATAAATCGGCCGCTCTATAAATCCTGCGAACATCATCGCCGTGCAAAAAGCCGGTGAACAGGACCTTGTGCCCTATGCCAAGCTCCGCTGCCATTTCAATCGCCCGGCGCATCAAATCACCGGAGCCAGCCATAACAAACTTAACATTATCCATTACTTCAAGGACCTTTTTGGCTGCCTGCAGGAAATATTCAGGTCCTTTCTGCATTGTAATTCGGCCTAAAAATAAGACAATTTTCTCATCTTTATTGATACCTGCTTCCGCCAAAGGCCAATGGCTATTGAAGTCAACGCCGTTATGCACGACCTCAACTTTATCACCGCTGATGCCGTACCGGCTGATTATAATGCTGCGGGTGTAATGGCTAACAGCGATTACCTTATCAGCTCGCTCCATACCCTGCCGCTCGATGTCATAAACCATCTGATGGACATGCTCACCACTGCGGTCAAATTCTGTCGAATGCACGTGTACAATCAGGGGTTTTCCGCTCACCTGGGCTACCGCAATTCCTGCCGGGTACGTCATCCAGTCATGCGCGTGAACAATATCAAACTGCTCGTCTCCGGCTAATCCAGCAGCAATGGCAGCATAACGACAGACCTCCGTGTACATATCGCCACTATAGTGCATGCCGCCAAAAAGCTGACCGGCTGAAATAACACTGCCAGCATGGATTTGCTGTTTTTGCCTTAAACTCTCTTCAATCTGCTGCTGATATACATCAGGGTTCGAGTATGGCTGCAGCGATGATGCGATTGTATGGAATTTTACATTTTTTAGCTCACCAAATTTGAAGGATGCCTGGGATATCTGGAAGTCAGGCGTAAGCAGCTTCACATGGGTAGCATACCTGTAGTCAACCATTTTCGGCAAAATAAAAGTTATGTTTAATCCGAGCTGGTCTAATGCCTTAGTAAGTCCGTAGCAAGCAGTGCCCAATCCGCCGCTGATAAACGGAGGGAACTCCCAGCCTAACATGAAAATCCTCATAATACCGCACCCTGTCGCTTTAGTTTTATAACCATTCGTCCAAATGAAAAGTTACAGCAGCATTTCACCTCTTTATCCAACACCTAAAACGGATAATTCAGGTCGTAAAGATTAGCAGCAAGACAAAATCTCCGGCCTGAGCAAGAAAAAAAGCTATATTATCGGTGCTGGATTCTTCGCCCTAATTCGCAGTGCTTAGAAGTTATTCCACTGCCTAGCCGAGCTGCGTATCAATGCTAACCGCCTTATCGGCAAGAAATTATACAACCTTAACTTTAAGCAGACTAAAAAAACTGCATTTATCTTAACTCACTGTTATATAAATCGGGCTTTTTAGGCAGATATGTTCACAAATTTTCAAAAAAATGTTAGTTTTGACCCTGATAAAAAGCATTTTATAGGTCAAAAACCAAGATGAACTAATCACCGTTTTTTCGCAAAAAACAAGGGCATAAATCATAATCAGGTAGATTACAAGCGTTGTGTACTTCCGCCCTGGAAAACGCGAATATCCAATCAAAAAGCCGCCCCTACCCCATCGGGCTGCATCGAGAGACTTCGCCCCGACGAGTTAGCAATAAGCCTAAGCCCAATGGTTGTGGGGCGGCCTTAATTAAAAAACGTCATCACAAACGTAAAACACGCAACCAAAAGACCTTAGCGCATAGTAAAACCGCACTGCAAGAAGTAAAATACTCCAAAGCGTCCTTAACTGTCTATAGGTCCTGCTATAGGTCCTGCGGCTTAACGGTGCTGCGACGATTGGCCTTGGTCCGAGCAACAGCACTATCAAGTATGCTATAAATTTTTTCACTGAGTGCCGCTAACGAATCAGAAGCGGTCATCATCTTTTTGCTCTTGATGTAAGCCTTGACTTTACTGGCTACAACCAAAGACTCTTTTTCTTTTGCCATAGGTACAAACCTCCAAGCTAAAAAAGTTAAAATTCTAATAGTCCGGCATCAAATCAACGAACCCGGCACATTGTTAAGGCCTGTTATTACATATAAACAAAACAATTTGCAACAAAAAAATCTACTGAAACGTTAAATTTATGCTCTTAGAGAGCCGATAGGCAAAAAAGTGGTTTTAAGAAAAAACCGATAAATTACGCTTTTTTATGAGCTTGCCCCTGAAATAAAACGATGGCTTGTGATTTTTATAATTCAGCCGGTTTATTTTGACGATATGCAGATGAAAGATTTCTCAAAACCGGCTTCGCTATGCTACGCCGTGTCAAGGCATAGTTGAAAACGAAGCCTGAACGCCCCTGACTTGGTCAGGAAAGCTTAAGTAAGACCTAATACAGGTTTGTTGCGGAGAGATAAAATGGCAAAACGTTCCAAAAAAACTCAAAAA
This sequence comes from uncultured Pirellulales bacterium, assembly GCA_964653945.1. Taxonomy (GTDB): domain Bacteria; phylum Planctomycetota; class Phycisphaerae; order Sedimentisphaerales; family Anaerobacaceae; genus CAZBWE01. The sequence continues at coordinate 1,678 of CAZZHL010000227.1, read as the reverse complement.
ACAAAGGGCAATCAGCAAGGGCTTGTTGTTGTTACTCTTACTAAGGATGTGGAGCAGGCCAGAGACTATGAAACCCTGCTAAAAGTCAATGATATCCCTGTAGTCATTAACGAAACGGATGAACAATCGATAGGTCCTAAAGACATCGCAGTGATGGTTCCCGAAGATTACCTTGACGAAGCACACGTTGTAATCGAGTCACAGGCTGCGTATGATGATTTCTATGATTTTGCATTAGAAGATGAGAAGGAAGAAGGCGATTTCGACGACCAGCTTTTCGAGGATGAGTTTTAAGCCCCTTTGCTGCTTTCGACTTCGGCGATTCCAACCAAGCCGCCTGCTGCCTCGACTTGCGTCGAGAGACGCAGAGGCAAGTAAGAAAGTACAGAGACCAATGGAAAGGCAACCGGCTCGGATAAGTTTCGCCGAGCTGATAATTAAATATGGATTCTGATTTTGCGATGCAGCAAAATTCGAATCCCTTTTATGGCTGAAAAATAAAAATATTACAGGATATAAAAAATGGATAAGGAACTTCCGATTGACCGTCGTAGCGGCGGAGACCGCAGACAAAGTGTTGTTGACCGGCGTTTGGGACTGGACCTTCATCGAGGACCAGGAAGACGACTAAGTGATGAGAGAAAAGCCGCAGAAGAAGGACACATGTCCGATGAGCAATTCAACTTTCTTATGGCTATCGACGAATATAAAAGAAAAAATCAAAGACCTTTCCCAACCTGGACCGAAGTCCTTGATGTGATAAAGGCCCTGGGCTACCGTAAAGTAGATGAGCCGGAATCACTTGAGCAACCTAAAAAAGCATCCAGAGCCGTTAAAGTGCCCTTAGGAACCTGGCAGGACTAAAAAGTAAGCACCAATCCTATATCGGGGACAAGCTCAAGCACCAAGATAATCCATCCCTAATAACAAACTCGGCTTAGCCGATTTCTGTCCCCGAGCAGTAATAGGCCCTTGCTAATCTATTACGTGGATATTCTTCTTCTTGCACATATCTTTCAGTACCTTCGGCCAGACGGTGGCGCTGACTTCGCCGATGTGGGCTTTTTTCAATAGAAGCATAAACGTTCGGGATTGGCCGATGCCTCCGCCGATGCTCAGAGGAATCTCATTGTTGATGATGGCCTGATGGTATGGCAATTTTAGGAAATCAAGCTGGCCTGAAACTTCCAGCTGCTGTTTCAACGTCTCAGGATTAACACGGATGCCCATTGAGGTCAACTCGTGTCGGCGCTTGGTAATTGGGTTCCAAACGAGGATATCACCGTTTAAGCCGTGCATCGGCCTTCCGTCCTCGGAGGTTGTCTCTGTTACCCAGTCATCGTAATCCGCCGCCCTCATTTCGTGGGGGTAGCCATCCTTGAGGACCCAGCCAATGCCGATTATGAAGATAGCAGGATATTCCTGCACGATGGTGGTTTCGCGCTGCTTGCGGGGCATATCGAGGAATTTTTCAAGTATATCTTCAGCGTGGATGAATGTTAGCTCCTCTGGCAGGTTTGGATACTTGTCGGTCTTTAACTGGGGGAACATTTTCTGGACGTGGGTCTCAGCCCCTTTTAAAACCTTCCAGATTTTCTCTACGACTTGTCGGAGGAATTTTAGGTTTCTTTGCTCTTTGGTTATTGTCAGCTCCCAGTCCCACTGGTCCACGTAAGCA
>CAZZHL010000226.1:0-4447 GCA_964653945.1 uncultured Pirellulales bacterium | reverse complement strand
CTACGGGATTGGTTATATCATCATTCCAGACGATGACTTTATCGCCTTCTATTTTCGCCTTTGCCCAGATAAATTTTTTGTCGGCGCCGGCAATGGCAAAATGTTTCAGTTCACCGCCTCCTTTGGCGACTAATCCGCCGCCGATGTTCGTAAACGTAAGAATGATTTTGTTTCCATCAATTTTCATAGATTTGTAAATCGGGCCCGAGTAAACAACTTCTTCATCGCCGTAAGCCACCTTTCGAGCCGCGAGCGCAAGGCGTTTGCCTACATCTTCCTTGTTTAACGGATGAACGTCGTTCCACTCACCTGTATCGGTGATAACGGCCATCGCGGTGTTGGGAACAGAAAGGGTTTTAAGCTGCGCTTCTCTCAGCTCGGCCCAGTTGCTTTCGCAAGGCCGGTCTTTAACCTCCATAAAATTGGCCAGCTGTACATACAAGAAGGGAAAGTCTCCCTGCTTCCATTTTCCTCTCCAGTCAGCTATAAGTGTGGGAAAGAGTTTGCGATATTCAAGCGGCTTACCGGCGTTGGATTCACCTTGATACCAAATGACACCTTTAATTGCGTAGTTTAAGAGCGGGGCAATCATTGCGTTATATAATCCCGACGGCTTCCACCGGATAAACGTTTCAGGCGGCAATGGGGCCATTACAGCACCTAATTTGTATTGCCACTCGCCCTTTAAATCGATTGTCTGCCCTGCGGCTGAGAGCTTATAGGGTTTATCCAGAACAAAACCGCCTCGGCCTGAGTTATTAATGACCCTTATTACAATAATATTCCGCCCCGATTTCAGCAGGTTTGAAGGAATATCATATATTCTTGGGGGATACTGGTAAGAAACCGTGCCTACGATTTTGCCGTTCGCATAAGTCGTATCGGCATCCACAATCCTGCCCAGCCAAAGCCTTGCGGGCCTGCCGGTCATAGAAGCCGGGACATCAAATTCTTTTCTAAACCAGACAACTCCGTTCACAGGCCCCAATTCGTGGTCTGCCCAGTATCCTGGCACGTTCATAGTCGCCCAATCCGAGGCATCGTAATTTGCATCGAACCACGGCTTTTGACCTTTTTCCAAACCTTTATCAAGCTGCTGGGCGAGACTATACCATGCGTTGTTGACAGCTTTATCTTTTTCGATGATTTGTTTAAGGTAAGCGTTATCTTTAAATTTTTCCGCTGTTTTTAGGTATTCAGGAAATGCCTTTAAGGCGTCTTCGCTCAACCATGCCTGGGCAGGTGAGCCGCCTAAGCCGGCATTGATTAAACCTATGGGAACACGGTATTTTTCAAATAATTCTTTCGCAAAAAAATAACCTACGGCAGTAAATTCAAGAACGCTTTTAGGATTTGCCGATACCCAGCGGCCTGACTTCAAATCTTCCTGCGGCTCCTGGAAATCATATATGTGCGTGACAATAAACTGCCTTATGTCAGGATTATCAGAATGAGCGATGACATCCGGATAGCGGTATTTTACCCTGTTCATCGGCAGTTCCATATTTGATTGTCCCGAACATACCCATACATCGCCTATCATAATATCTTTTAGGGTTATATGATTATCAGCGTCAAGATTCATACTGTATGGGCCGCCTGCTTTTAATTGAGAAAGTATCGCCTCCCATTTGCCATCCGCACCCGCTACGGCATTATATGTTTTGTCGTCAAAGTTAATCGTCACCTTTTCGCCTTCGTCGGCCCAGCCCCAAACCTTCACATTGGCATCTCTTTGAAGCACCATACCATCGCTTATCAAAACAGGAAGTCTGACCCGGCAAAAAGCCGTCCCGGAAAACAGCAATAATACATAACAACACAGCAGCGAAACAGGCACTTTTATATTCAACCTCATAAATAATACTCTTTCAGGTTTTATCGATTAAAATCTCTGGTATCTCCATCGCCTAATCGGCATCAAAGACTCTCTTCAGCGGACAAGTACCCCTGGAAAGCCAACGCTGATTCCTTTCGCAATAAAAGTATTTGTGTTCGCAAAGGCTCTGCCGACGAAATTTATAGTTGCTAATCTTCGCCCCGGACAGTTTTAACAACAGCGTTAAAGGCCGGCTTGGGCCGGCAACTTCGGTCAAATAACAGGGGATAATCCGTGCGTCCCTTGACTGGCCAGTTGTTTCGCCAGGAGTTCCCATCTTGAACGCCCCAAAAGGTTACACGGCTGAACTTGTCACGGTGCTTGTGAAAAAGCGAAAATAACTCAACGTAACGCTTTGTCAGTTTGTCCTGCATTTCATCGGGCAAAGCATCGGGATAAGGATTGAGCTTCTTGCTTAACTCGATGTTGAGAGAAATATCAGCTCCCTTTTGGTCCCAGGCACTGGGTAGTATGGTGATATCCAGTTCAGTAATCATCAACTTGACACCCAGTTTGGAAAAAGCCCGGATGCTTTCCTCGAGTTCGTTGAGAGGGGGATAGTCCATCCCCCAGTGGCCTTGAATACCGATGCCGTCGACGCGAACGCCTTTTGTTTGGAGGTCCTTTATGAGGCGAATGACACCTTCACGCTGGCCGCGCTTCCACATATTGTAGTCGTTGTAATAGAGCTCTGCATTGGGGTCGGCTTGGCGGGCGAATTCGAAGGCCTTTGCCACGTAGTCTTCACCGATAATCTGGCACCATTTGTTTTTTCTAAACCGTCCATCTTCCCCGATGGCTTCGTTGACGACGTCCCAGCCGTTGATTCGACCTTTGTATCGGCCGGCGACGGTGGAGATGTGGTCTTTCATTCGCGCCAGAAGTGTTTCGCGGTCAGTATCGTTGCCGTTTGCATCCTGGAAGACCCACTTGGGTGTTTGATTGTGCCAGACGAGAGTGTGGCCGACGATGAACATATTGTTTTTCTCGCCGAGGGCAACATACTTGTCCGCAGGCTCGAAATTATAGACGTCTGGTTTAGGATGGACACCTTCCCACTTCAATATATTCTCAGGGGTGATAGTACTGAAGTGTTTGGTGATAATGGCCATTTCGTTTGGCTTTTTGCCGGCGATTTGTTCATGGTTGAGAGCAGCGCCGATGAAAAAATCCTTTGCGAAAACATCCTTTAGCGATGGGCCGGTAGCACATTCGTCGGCAGAGGCAACAGTCAACAATAGAGCCAGACACAGAACGGCACTTAGCACTCCCTCGGCCTTGCTCGGGACAGGCAATTTCTGAAACTTCATGTTTATGCTCCTTCTGTAACAGATAAATCAGATTCGGATTGTTTGCGACGTTCGGTCAGCTCTGCCTCAATCTCGACCATCCTCTTGTTGGTTAGAGGATAAAATAACATGAGGACCACGCCAATAATAGCAAAAATGGCTGGGTAAACACTCATGACCAAACGTATGCCCTTCAGAGCTTCGGCCGTCTGCGGTTGGTTTGGCTGGTAACCATAAGCAGCCAGCACCCACGCCAAGCCAGCGCCGCCAAGGGCTACTCCGAGTTTCAACGCAAATAGCGATGCGGACATAATCAGAGCAGTTGCACGGCGACCCGTCTTCAATTCTGAATAATCGGCTGTGTCCGTGTACATGGCCCATTGTAATACTGATACAGGTCCCACCGAAAAAGATGCAACAAGCTGGAGAACAAACATGAGAATGATGTCCTTTGGACCCAAAAAATAGAAAAGTGCTATAGATATGGCGCTTATTCCTAAAAAGCCGTAATAACTTGGTGATTTACCAAAGGTCCTGCTAAACCACTTGGTTAGAATAGCACCGATAATGGTCACAACGGTTCCTGCAAGCATGAAAGCAGATGCCAGCGCTCCAAAGGAATAACTATGTGTTTTTCCGAAAAGCATTATTTCCTGGTCTTGCACAAAATACTCGAAGTAGTACATGATGCTGCCGCCGCGCATAACCAGGAAAGTAAGCTGAAAAATCGTAGCACCACCAATCAATAACCAGGGCTTATTGGCAAACAGGTCAGCTATATCCTGCTTTACCGGATTTTTTTGTCCCTTTGGCGGTTGCACACGCTCTTTGGTTGTAGCAAAAGTAATTAAAAAGAGAACGACCGCTAAAGCAGAAAGAACGGTCATGGCCCATTGCCAACCCACCTGCTCATTTTCTCCGCCGAATATTCCAACCAGCCTTAAGACGGAGTATTGAACAATAAACATTCCGACAAAAGCCGCCACGAATCGGAAAGAGGAGACCACGGTTCGCTCCATGGAATTAGGTGTGATGACGCCCATGAGAGCGGAATAGGGTACATTGATGGCCGTATAAACCATCATTGCCAATGTATATGTAATATAAGCGTATATGAGTTTTCCTGCAGGGCTGAGATCCGGTGTTGTAAACATCAATACGCCAATGACGCCGAACGGTATGGCAAGCCAGAACAAATAGGGCCGAAATTTTCCCCATCTCGTGTTGGTTCGGTCGGCTATTGCACCCATCATCGGGTCGTTAACAGCGTCCCATATCC
>CAZZHL010000225.1:0-4456 GCA_964653945.1 uncultured Pirellulales bacterium | reverse complement strand
TACATCTTTATCACTTTTGTTTCTCCCCGTTACACCTCCTTTTCTACCCCCTAAAGTTGCCTGCCCCCGATATATTCGGGTGCCTGTAAAACGACCGTGGTTCGCCGACTCTGACAGGTTATGCAAAATAGATATGATATCGGCATAAACACACAACGATTTATAATATCTCCGAACCCAAAAGAGCATCGGAAGGTTAAACAAAAAGGTGCTACTGTAGATATGCACATCTTTGCAGCGCAGGCGCAGCCTTTCACCGATACGACAAATCAACCTTGAAGTAAACACAAACCATTCCATAACCACAACCCCTTGCAGGGCCTCTTTCAAGAATTTCCTGTTTCTTGGGAACAGCTTTTTACGTTAGTCCATTAACGCCTGTGTAAATTACTTCCTTGGTGAATATCCTCGCAAGAGTTTCCCCTAACAAACTACTCTTTAGATGCAGGTCTCCGCTCAGTTCTTTTTATATCATCCACTTGTTTGCCACAAATCTGACCAATGTCAACTAAAAAATCTCTCCAAAGACAACCTTTTTTGTCGTTTCTCATAACTCCTTTAGCTAGTGGCAGTTACAAATTTACTCCAAAGAATTCTTCTATTTCCTCATAACATGTACCCTATCTCACAAATTTTTCTTGAGAGTACTTATGATAAGTGACAAGATCATGGATGTTGTTTACCCTTATATTTTCTCCCTTTGGCCTCACCGATGTTGTGCGTTATCAGCTTGGCGCAGCAGATGTGCTCGTTAAGCTATGGAACAACCATCAGAACTATCGTATGGGTATGATCCAGTGTGGCAACGATGAGTGTGTCGCCAAAACGTCACTGATACAGACAGCTCCAACTATAGTGACCATCCGGCACGATATGGCGGGTCACCGTGAACATAGCCGTCATTAACCGGTGGAAGGTCAGCCCCAGATGTTAGTGAAACCATAGCAAAGGCAAAACTGATGAGGATAAGTGAATATCTCATGTGTGTGCTCCTTAAATTTATATCAGTGATACATGCTATTTATTTACCTTGACGGTACCGCAGGACGCAGGGTCGCTGCCTGAGTCTCAAGCTTGAGTTCCGCCTTTGACAGACCCTGCGACGTAGCCGTCAGTGTGATTTTACCGGGTTGCCGGGTCGATTGCACAATCACCTGCGCCAAGCCGTTAAAAACACCGCGTTTCCATGTGCCTACAGGCACAATAACCTGAATGATCCCGGGGTCAGTATTAAGATTTTCCCATTGGCTCTTTTTGGTTAATTGAGTCCCAACAACAACATAGATGTTTTTTCCAGGCCGAAGAACGGCATGGTCGAGCGTGTATTTCTGACCAGAAGCATCACGCTTGATGTTTTGCACAATACGATGTCCGTTCACATAAACCGCTTGTTCTTCACACAGACTTTTTGACAGCAGTGTTATTTTTGTATCATCAGTAAATTTCTGTAAATTGAATACGCCGCGAATCACAATCACCTTCTCAGGACTTTTAGCTTCTTTATTATACTCGGTCGGCTGTTTGAATGCCTGCCAGTTTGAGTCATTAAAATCAAAGGCTACCTCAGGACGATTCTCCGGGCCATCGACTGTTTGCATCTTCAAGTTTTCAATTCTTACCTGGCTGACACTTTCAATATACTGGTCAGGCTCATGTGATGAAGGGTCACCGTTACCCACTCCGATGATTCTGCCCGGTCCCTCGATAGCAAACACAACCTCATTATTTGCGGTGGGTACAAATCGTCCCTTTGAGTCGTTGACCTGTACTGTGATGACCGAAATATCTTCGCCATCGGCTTTAATGGACGCGCGGTGAGCAGTCAACTGGATGGCTGCCGGGGCTCCGGTAGTCTCGATTCTATGGGCAGCAACTTCTTTGCCGTTTTTGTATCCCCGCGCCAGAAGTGTGCCGGGCTGATATTTTACCTGCCATTGCAGATGTGAGTTTTTCTCCATTTTTTTCCTGCCGAGGCTTTTATCGTTGAGGAAAAGCTCAACCTCATCGCAATTGCTGTAAGCCCAGACTTCAAATTCCTGGCCTTCTTTACCCTTCCAGCTCCAGTGGGGAAACACATGGAGCACTGTTTCACCCATCCACCATGACTTAAGGTAATAAAAGCAGTCTTTGGGAAAACCGCAGAGGTCAAGGATGCCGCATTGCGAACTTACCTGAGGCCAACCAAATGGATTAGCTTCGCCACGATGGTCAAAACCCGTCCAATAGAACAAGCCAGCAAGGTAAGGTCGAGCAGCGTAGTGCTTCCACCCGGTCTCGATATTTCCGCCGGTAGGCCCTTTTTTGAGAGGTGCCATGTGCACCTTTGGTTTGTCATCAAAATAGATGCCGCGTGTTCCCCGGGTGGTTGTTTCCTCGGTACCAATACCCGGTTGATTGGGAAACTTGGTGTGGTGTTCGTCAGTGCTACCGTGGCTAATGTAGTTATATCCCATCACGTCGATGACCCTGGAGATACCCTGCCCCCAGCCGCCACTGATTGCCACCGTTATGCGCCGGGTCGGGTCAAGACGTTTTGCAAACGCCTGCATCATTGCAGCGATACGCTCGCCGGTAATATTGCCCTCCATGGCCCACTCCTCATTGCCCAATGACCAGATGATGACACTGGGGTGGTTTCTATCGCGTAATATCAACCTTTTGAGCTGGTCGAGCAGCTCCGGCGTAGTCCCCATCAAGCGGTTCTCATCAATCACGAGCATTCCCAGACGGTCACAGGCATCGAGCAATTCCGGCGTAGGCGGGTTGTGTGAGCATCGGTATGCATTGCTGCCCATTTCCTTTAGGCGTGCGATTCGGAATTCCTGAAGCGCATCTGGCACTGCAGCGCCGACACCGGCATGATCCTGGTGATTATTTGTGCCCTTGAGCTTTACATGCTTACCATTAAGGAAAAATCCTTCGTTAGGGTCAAAACGAACTGTACGGATGCCAAAGGTGGTTTCATAACGGTCAACAATAGTATCTCCGGTCCGAACCGTGGTAATGAGCTTGTACAGGTAGGGTGAGTCGAACGACCAGAGTTTTGGTTTCTTAACTTTAATCGTACAGGAAAATTCATCGCTATCGCCGGGCTCAAGGGATAGCTTTTTCACCCGTCTGGTAGCAACAGATTTGCCGCTGGCATCGACAATGCTCTGAATAATATCAAACTTGGCTTTGGTCATTCCTTCGTTGATGACGGTCGCTCGCGCGGTAATATTGGCAATATTGCCTTTGACGTCGGACGAGACGAATGTGCCATAAGGCGCGACGTGCAACGGTGCTGTTTTGGTCAGCCAGACATGGCGATAGATGCCAGCACCTTCGTAAAACCAGCCTTCTTCCATGGTGGCGTCAATGCGAACCGCAATGACATTATTGCCGCCATAATTCAGATGGTCTGTTATGTCATAGCAAAAGCCACTGTAACCGCTGGGTTCGCGGCCCAGGTAATGGCCATTGACCCACACGATTGAGTCGCGAAAGACACCGTCAAATTCAACACTGATGCGCCGGCCCAGGTCGGACTTGGGAATTGAAAAGGATTTTCTGTACCAGCCAATGCTGGTCTCAGGGAATTTTCTGCCGACTGCTTTGTAGCCGTGACTGTGACTGCCATCGCTGGCGAAGGGTACCTCTATCGCCCAATCGTGAGGAAGATTTAGAATCCGCCAGCCACGGTCGTCGAAATTTGCCGATGCAGGGCCATCTCCGTAGCCAGCCTTGGCGAAATAGGAAAAATAACCGGTTGCATGATTGAAATCTTTGTCTGTATCGTATGCGTGACCAAAGGCGAAAAGCCAGCCGAAATCCATCAGCAGCCGTTCACGGCCAGGGGATGCGGTCGCAGGCTGTTCTGCCTGAGCCTGAGATTGTGTGAAAACCTGCGAACATATCACTGATAAAAACAGGAAAATCTGCAATAATTTTTTCATGTGACTATTCCTTAGCAATAGTAATATATGCTTTTTTCTGCGAATTTATATGGTGCAATTATACACACACTTGTGTTAGACGAATGGGTCTATCATAATCCATTTTGCCGCCAAAACGCAACAGTTTTTTGGTTTGTGCAGCGGCCTTCTGAACATCAAAGCGTGGATTAGCAAAACCCCTAACTATTTGCCTAAGAGAGGATTACAAATGGGCCCGCAAGGATTTGAACCTTGGACCAATGGATTATGAGTCCACTGCTCTACCGCTGAGCTACGAGCCCGCAAAATGACACAAGCCCCTGCATTAACTACAGGTTACCAAATGCCAAATTTCGTCAAAAACGGCGATTTTTGCCTTAATTCGGGGCGACAGGACTCGAACCTGCGACCTCTTGACCCCCAGTCAAGCGCGCTAGCCAAACTGCGCCACGCCCCGTACAAGCGATATTGTAATATAAAACAGGCATCAGAAACAATTATTTTTAAGCAGAAAATTTCTGAAAAATCTCTTGACAAAGTTA
>CAZZHL010000224.1:0-4496 GCA_964653945.1 uncultured Pirellulales bacterium | reverse complement strand
CAAACGGCCCTTGCGCTTCGGCAAAAATACAAATACATATTCGTCGATGAATATCAGGATATAAACCCGGTCCAGCAGGCCATACTTAAGATGCTAAGCTCGGAAGGAAACGTCTTTGTTGTCGGCGATGTCAAACAAAGTATCTATGCCTGGCGCGGAGCTGAGCCGAAAATTTTTATAAAAGACCTTAGAACAGCTTCGGCTGACCTTAAAAAGGCATCAAAAGGTTTGCGGGTCGACCTCAACGCCAATTTTCGCTCGGCGAAAGGTATTCTTGATTTTGTCAACAAAATATTCAGTCACATAATGACGGCTTCCTTCGGAGATGTCGATTATGAGGAGTCGGCGAAGCTAAAGCCGGCTAACGATGTAGCAGATAACGAAAACGCAGTAGAGTTCCATATTCTCGATGAAAAAAGTATGGACAGCGATGTCGAAGAGCGGCAGGGCGATTCTGGCGAGAGTGTCATCAGCTCGCGACAGCGTCAGGCGGCGATGATTGCCAAGCGCATCGGGGAAATGGTCGGAGCGGATACCGGCAGAGCGGAGTTCCAGATATACGATAAACAAAAGCAGTGCCTGCGAGATGTCCAGTATCGTGACGTTGTGATATTGATGCGCTCTTTGGCCAAAAAAGCCAACGATTACGTCGAAGTGCTGCAATTAGCTGGTGTGCCTGTCAGCTGTCAGGCAACAGCAGGGTATTTCGAGGCAACTGAAATCACCGATGTATTGAGTTTGCTGAAAGTTCTGGATAATCCTCAGCGTGATATCGAAATGGCGGCATTATTACGAAGTCCTTTTTTCAAAATAAGTGACACCGAATTAGCGAAGATAAAACTGCACAGCGATAAGAGCGAACAGAACGGAAACTTTTATAACCGTGTGGTCGAATACTGCGAAAGCGGCAGGGATATTAAACTTGCCGGCAGGTTAAAAGAAATACTTATACAAATTGAAAACTGGCGAACCGAATCGCGGCAGGGAAAGCTCGCAGATTTAATCTGGCAGATTTACCGCCAGACGAACTTTTTGTCATTTGTTTCTGCACTTGCGAACGGCCAGGCGCGCAGGGCAAATCTTCTTAAACTACACGACAGGGCCATTCAGTTTGCAGGCTTTGCCACAAGTGTCGGCATACCTTCGCTGACCCGCTTCGTCGAATTTATCGAGAAACTTCAGCAGACCGGACAGGACTGGTCACCGGCAGAGCCGCCGGAGGCAGCCGGAAATGCCGTCCGAATTTTAAGCGTCCATAAAAGTAAGGGCCTGGAATTTCCGGTGGTCTTTTTGGCTGAGCTGGAAAGCAAATTCAATAAAAAAGATATTTATGCAGACTGCCTTGCCGATGCCGACTATACACTCGGCCTGCAGGTCATCGACCGCGAATCGAACAGCAAACTCCGTTCGCTCGCTCACGAGGTTATTGCAGAAGAAAAACTTTCGACGGCACTGGCGGAAGAAATGCGAGTCCTTTATGTCGCGGCAACGCGGGCCAGAGAGAGGCTTATTTTGACCGCCTCACAAAAACAAACCAATTGCGGCAAGGTTATCTCGAACGGATTATTTTTTGGCGGTGAACCCATCCCCGGCTGGGTGCTTGCCGAGTGCCAAAATCCTCTGGAATGGATTCTCTATGGCCTTTGCGACCAAAAAAGTCTGCATAATGCTTTTGAGACTGGCCTTATGGGGAAGACAATCGATGATAAACTATTCAATCTGAGAGTTTGCAGGCAGGTTGAGCTTGAACAACTATCTGAGTATGTTCGAAACTTAAGAAACAGTAAATTAAATCGGCCTGTTTCTGCTGTAGAAGAGTCACACACGAAACGAAAAGAATCAGAATTACTCTCCCAGGTCAAAAAGTCCTTGAGCTGGCGGTACGAATTCAGTGATGCGGTAGCTTTGCCGGCCAAGCAGTCAGTGACGCAGCTTATTCATCGTAACGATGAATATGTGAAATTCGATGTAGCACGGCCATCCTGGCCGTGTTTTCACGGGCTGGAAGCCCGTGTTACGAAACCCCGATTAATCGGCACGGCTACACACCTTGTAATTTCCCAGCTTGACTTATCTAAACCCGTAACCGGAGAGACAATTGAAAAAACAAAAGAAAAACTTTTAGCCGATGGTGCTATCAGTGAAAACGTTGCTGAGCGTATCGACACGCAATCGATATTGTCTTTCTTCGAGAGTGATTTAGGCAAAATGGCTGTTGGTGCCTGGCCGGATGTCTGGCGCGAATGGCCGTTCACCTTTGCTTTCCCCGCTTCATCCGTCGCTTGTGACCCGTCGCTCGTCGCTCAAGTCACAAGTGATGAAACAATTGTTGTTCAGGGGATAATTGATATGTTAATCCAAACGCCAGAGGGATTAGTTATTATTGATTTTAAAACTGATAATATAACAGCTGGAGAGGTTACCGTCCGTGCCGAGTTTTATCGCCAGCAGTTAGAGCTTTACGGCAATGCTGCTTCAGCTATCCTCAAATCAAAACTTCTCGCCAAATGGCTGTATTTCCTGACGCCGGGTTGTGCGATTGAGGTTTGAACAGAAGACAAACAACAGAGAATTGGGATTTCCGATTTTCGAATTTCTATTGTCGATTTAAAATTGCGAATCGGTCAATTTTTTATTGCCGGTAGTCCGGTAATGATATGAAGGACGCTTAAAATCGGCTGTGTTTTAAAATCCTGAGACTCTACAGGGTGTTGGTTCTTGACTTAATGAAGTAAATCTGATAGAATAATTATACTCGCTATGGGGGCGACAAAGTTTATCTTACATTTTTCCAACAAGGCTAATGTGTAGTTTTTTAAGAGTTGTACATTAACTAACGGTTCGACAGTCCTGAGCTCACCGTCGAAGGATTGGCGTATGTAAGAAGGGGGGTAGTGATGAAAAGTTTAGTCACTTCATTATTAGCAGTTTCAATCGTTATGTTTGCAGTATGCGCAGGGCCGGTTGAAGCCACAGTCCTGAGACTTAGCGACTACAGCTCGGAAGACGAAAGCCAGCCTTATTTGGCAGAGTACCTTGATGCTGAATTAAATTTTTCGGTGGTGGATAGTACGCTGACGCTTAGCGTAACCAACCTGACACCTGAGAACGAAGGTGACCCTGCATTTAAGATGAGCAGGATATACTTCAATGTTACTGATAACGTAGAAGACTTAACTTTGACTGATGTTTATGCATCTGAAGGATTTGCTACTGAGGGATGGAAGTTAGGTTTTTTGGAGGATGGCTTTATTGTCGGTGGATTCGGTCGTTTTGATGTGTCCCTTAAAGGCAGCCAGGGTAGTTATGGGTCTGTTGTCAAACCAGGCCACACCGTTAGCTTTGTCTTTCAGATTAGTGGTGCTGGGCCGTTTGTTGACAGCGACTTTATAACATTAAGCTCGCCACAGGGTGGGCACATTGTTTCGTATGCAGCAGCGAAGTTTTACAATGGCTGTACAAGTGCGTACGGTGCTACCAATGTTCCTGAACCCGCATCCGCAATGATATTAGGGTTGGGTAGTCTCTTTTTTGCCCTGAGACGCAGACAACGCTGAGCAGCAAATGGAGCATTGCTTCCGACTTCGCTTTCGCTACGCCGGACAAGTCGGCGAGGCAGGCCAGCGACGGTATGCCTGCCCTAGCTCGGCAGACACGCCGTGGCCTGACGGCTTTCGCTTGGTTTTCTGGTGTTTCTGCGAAAACGCCCGTGAGGTTTAGGTTAGGCGGATTTGGCGGCTGTTATTCTTGCGCCTGTGGGCAGGACATAATATAGTCTATACAATCGGTTAAATTAGCTGTTGCGACTGCGACGGTGCTATCAGCGGCACCATAATAGAGGTCGAGCTGATTGGTTTCTTTGCGAATGACAGCCCCAGAGGGGAACACTACATCACCAACATCACCAATACGTTCGTATGGCTCTCGCGGCCCCAGGACCCACTCATCACCTCGCCGCAACACTTTCCATGGTTCCTCCAAATCCAAAAGTGCCATTCCGAGGCGGTATATGCCTCCAGCTGAGGTAACGCGTACACCATGATAGAATAACATCCAACCTTGTGGAGTTTCTATCGGCTGACAGGCCAGGCCGACCCTATGGCAGTCCCAGTAGGCAGACCTTGTTCTAATCAATAGTCTGTGGTCGCCCCAATGCTTAAGGTCGGGTGAAAAACTAATCCAGATGTGGGCTTCACCTCGTACTATAGGGCGATGAATCAATGCAAATCGGCCTCTGAATCTGCGAGGAAGCAGACAGGCATCTTTGTCCTCCGGCGGCAAGAGAGAACCGAGGCGGGCAAAGGTTCTGAAGTTTTTGGTAATGGCCAGCGAGACGACAGGGCCACCCTCACTGAAGGAGATATACGTAATGGCAAATTGCTTTTGTTCTTCAAGCCAGATAATGCGTGGGTCTTCCAGGCCCCACTTTTCCTCCCGGGAACTTTGGTCGGCTTCAAGAGTTGGTTGAGGGTCAATTTCCCAGTTAGTAAATCCGT
>CAZZHL010000223.1:0-4536 GCA_964653945.1 uncultured Pirellulales bacterium | reverse complement strand
GTATTTACCAATCTGCCGGCCTGCCCCCGCGTCTGCCGACGCGAGTCGGGGCGGCGGGTAATATCCATGTTTGCGTTGAAGATGATGGAGTGGGATTTGATGTTAGCAAGATTGCATTGCTGCCAACCAAAACCGGAGGATTTGGCCTTTTCAGTATCAAAGAGCAGTTAGAATACATAGGGGGAAATCTTCAGGTTGAATCCAGGGTCGGTCACGGTACTAAAGTTACAATTGGCTGTCATCCGAAATTAAAATAGCCAGTTCAGGTTTGATAAGAGGTGTAAATATGAATATCTTAATGGCGGATGACCATGGAGTTGTACGAGAGGGACTTAAACGTATGTTTTCAGAGCAACCGGACATGGATGTCGTTGGGGAAGCTGAAAATGGTCGGATGGCAGTTAAACTTGCAAAGGAATTGATACCGGATATTATATTAATGGATATATCTATGCCTGATATAAACGGTATTGAGGCTACTCGTCTTATCCTGAAGGCAAATCCCGCTATCAAAATCATAGCCTTATCCATGCATTCAGAAAAACACTTCGTTATAGAGATACTTCAGGCAGGGGCTTTGGGGTATGTCCTGAAATCTTATCTCTTTGAAGAGATACTTAGGGCAATAGAAGTTGTCCAGAGTAACGGTTATTATCTAAGTCCCAAAATAACCGATGTTATTGTAGAGGATTATACCAGCAAGGAAGCGTTGCCTGATAAATCACTTGTGAGTGGTCTGACATCTCGTGAACGTGAGATTATTCGGTTTGTAGCAGAAGGTCTGACCACCAAACAAATTGCTTTACGTTTGAAAATAAGCCCCAAGACTGCTGACGCGAACCGGCGACGTGCTATGAAAAAACTTGACATTGACAACGTTGCAAGCCTGACAAAGTATGCCATCCGAGAGGGATTGACTGCTGCAGAATTTTAACTAATCCGCCTTTGCTAATTCAGCCTTCGTAGCCGTAGGCTACTACGGCGAAGTAGGCAGCTTCGGCGGACAAGTCGCATTGAAGAATTGTAACCTCACTTTAAGTACCTTCCACTCAGTTTATTTCCTCGGTCGTATCAGGCGTGGCGAAATTGCCGCCCCCGCTCTTGCTTCGCAAGAAGCTGCGGGGGTAAGCTTTTTCCTGCATAGCAAGCTTTTTCCTACTGGAATTATAGGATTAACCTGCGCTTAGATTCTTTTAAATGGTTGTATAATACTGTGAGATTTCAGTGTGCTAAATTATGAAAGTATATCGTTGGGCTGCCTTTTATGGGGGGGGCAGCCCAACGGAGCAAAGTTGCGAGTAAGACAAGAGACGTCATAAAGCGCTGTATAAAGTTCATAAAAAATGAACTGCAGTAGATGGCGAAGACCTTCTGCCAAAATTGCAAACGTGCTTGAAAAGAACTTCCGCATAAGCCTTACGCGATTTACGCTGCAAGTCACCTTTCCAATAAACAGCAAGATGTCAGTGCTTTTCGACAAATTTATGACTCCATTTTGTCTCCATAGATAGAAGAACATGCAGCTGATTGATTGAGCAGCGATAACGAGTAAAAGATGTTATTTCAAAATTTTTTTAAGCAAAGACAGGATTAGATGCTTTGTGAAAGGTTCCGGTTAAGAACGATGCCGGAAAATCGCCAGACTTTCTCAAATTGTTCGTGGGACATATTCAGTTTGCCAAAACCGGGGTCGGCGATGACGACCATCCGGTCTGATACTTCGAGCACGGCGACGCAATGGTCGGACAAAAAAGCTTCTTTTATGACAACCAATATAATGCCTTGGCCCTTTAGCTGATTAATCGAATTGAAGTGTCGATACCGGCAATTCAAGCCTTTATGGCCGTAGCGATTTTGAATGGCAGTGTAAAGACATCCTGGAAGGGTGCCAATGATGGGACTTGTGCGCGCGAGAACAGCCATTTCACCTTCCTGGGCCTGAAAGCCGAGTTTTCGTAGAGCGGTTACCGCTGCAGCAGGGCCACAAGTATAGTTTCTACTCTGGAGGCAAATACCATTGGAATCAACGATAGTCTTAAGATTTGACAAATCATTTTTGAGTAAAGCAGGGGCAATAAAAGGTGAGACTGAAGAGTGAACAACAAACACAACCATTAGGACACGAGCCATGACCTTCTCGGATTTGCGAGGCAAACGCGGCAGCACCGTAGTCAGACCCATCGTGGTAGCCAGGGCCAAAATGATAAACCTGAATTGTCCAGTCGCAAACCAGGAGAAGGGCGTTAAAAAGCTCAGCATGCTGATGTGTCTGGTTATTACTAATGTCACGATGAGGAAAAACGAAAGAATGTATCCGATTAGCCAGTACGGTTTTCGAAGACGTGAGAAAGCTCTACCGAGAATGATTCCCAAAATGGTGACCAGTATTACGCAAAAAGTCTCGAGCCAAAGATCCATCTTTTCCCTTTCAAATCCGTTTTAGGGGACTCGACTTAATGGCAGCTAAGAAGACTACCCTTCCTTACGGCCGATAATATGAACGGTTGGAACGGAGAGGTCAAGAAAATTATCTGAAAAGACCGTAGGTGCAGCATAATTTTCTTGACTTTAAGGTGATTATTCGGTAAACTTAACCTATATTATCTAAGGGCTTAGGGAGTGGCAAGGGGTTATTTTCTATCGTTATTCCGCTTTTTGTGGTTGTTTAAAGTGTGAGGAATGGTCAGACAAGGCATTTTTTCATTGTTTTCTATTATGTTTTCGGGGGAGAAAAGGAAGGTTAATTATGATTACATTCGTTAAATTCAGGTTAATTTCGCTGATAGCGGTATTTGTGATGTTTGCTCTTTTGCCGGCTGGAGTAGTCGAGTCGAGTCCCTGTATTGTACCGGACAACGGCACCGGCACGGCGACATTGCCACCGATGGGCTGTGATTATACAAGTCCCAATGAGGTATTTATGATTATAGATGGCCTTCCACCCGGCACGACTATCGAGATGGAAGGCATCCTAATGGATTTTATTTGTTGCGATCCGTTCTGTCAAGGCTGTTCTATGCCTCTATTTTCAGGTATGTGTGAGATGCCCGGTGGTTCTTTAGGAGGTGACGCGCATTGCTTCGATGCAACATTGGATTTAACGGTAAGTGGTACTGGTGAGCTGCAGGGTTTTAATCGCCATCTGGCGGTGCCGGTTTTCTGCGAGGTGCATACCGGGCCGCGTAATCCGGGCGACCCGGTGCAGACGTTTCCTACCGTTATGTTCCGTTTGCAGGGCGAACTGTTTGGCGACCCGGATTTTTGCGAGTTCCGTATTATAGGCGGTAATGACTTTGGTCTGCCGAGCCCGGGTGAAACTACGTTGACGGAGCTTCCCAGCGGCGACTTTGCCGTTGACAGCTTCTTTGATATTACTTACCAGATTGAGTTTGAAGGTTGTCCGGACAGTCAGTTGGCTGACTATGCAGGCACAACAACGGCGACTATTCGGATGCGTGCCGGTGAGCCGATGCTGGAATGTGGTCCAAACGAGGACGGCACGGCCTGCAAGCCCGTAGTTTGTCCAGACCCTAATGATGAGTGTCAGCCGAGATGCGTAAACTTCGACCCTAATACAAATCAGACTATAGTGCTCGACTGCGAGTGTCGCGGTCCCAACGAATGCCATGTAGATATTGCCGAACCGAACTGGCCTTGTGTCGTGGAGGACAACGGCACCGGTACTGTGACGCTGCCTCCGATTGGCTGTGAGTATACGAGTCCCGATGAGGTCTTTGAGATTATAGAAGGTCTTCCACCCGGCACGACTATCGAGATGGAAGGCATCCTTATGGACTTTATTTGCTGTCAGTCAATCTGTCCCGGCTGTTCTATGGCTCTTCCTCCAGGTGTGTGTGAGATGGCCGGAGGCAGCTTGGGTGGTCATTGGGACTGTTTCGATTCAACACTGGATTTAACGGTTACAGGCACCGGTGACCTGGAAGGTTTTAATCGCCATCTGGCGGTGCCGGTTTTCTGCGAGGTGCATACCGGTTCGCGTAATCCGGGCGACCCCGTGCAGCAGTTCCCTTCCGTTATGTTCCGTATGCAGGGTGAGCTTTTTGGTGACCCGGATTTCTGTACGTTCCGTATTACAGGTGGTTCTGATTTTGGACTGCCAAGTCCTGGTGAAACTACGCTAATTCAACTTCCAAGCGGCGACTTTGCGGTTGACAGCTTTTTTGATATTACTTATCAGATTGAGTTTGAGGGCTGTCCAGGCAGCCAATTGGACGGCTATGCGGGCACAACAACGGCGACTATCCGTATCCGGGCTGGTGAGCCGATGCTGGAGTGCGGTCCTACTGAGGATGGCTCGGCCTGCGAGGACGTAGTATGTCCGGACCCTGAAGATAAATGTCAGCCGAGGTGTGTAAACTTCGACCCTGTCACGAAACAGACTATAGTGCTCGATTGCGAGTGCCGCGGCCCTAATGAGTGTCATGTGAATGTTCCCGAAGTGGACTGGCCTTGTGTAGTGGAGGATAACGGCACAGGAACTGCAACGCTGCCGCCGATAGGCTGCGATTATACCAG
>CAZZHL010000222.1:0-4538 GCA_964653945.1 uncultured Pirellulales bacterium | reverse complement strand
ATATGGACCTCGGCACATACGAGAGAATGCTCGATATGGATTTAAGCAGGGCAAACTTTGCCACAAGCGGCCAGCTATTCAGCTCAATCCTGAACAAGGAACGCCACGGCGATTACCTCGGCAGAGACGTCCAGATGATTCCGCATGTCACCGGCGAGGTCAAACTGAAACTCCGGCAATTAGCCGCTCAAACCGACGCCGATATTGTATTTGTCGAGATTGGCGGCACCGTCGGCGATTTGGAAAACGCATATTTCATTGAGGCGACGCGGGAGCTGGCATACGAAGAAGGCCCCAACAGCTGCTGCTTTGTCGCACTGACCTATATATTAGAACCTCCAACCCTCGGCGAACAAAAGTCAAAAGCGGCGCAACTGGGAATCAAGCAGCTTATGCAATTAGGCATCCAGCCGGACATTATCGCCTGTCGGGCCACTCACGCCGTAAGCGATAAAGCACGAGAAAAGATTAGTGTTTACAGCAATGTCCCTCTCAAACGGGTTATAAGCCTGCCGGATTCAGCCAGCATCTACATGATACCTTCGATGCTAAGAGAGGCCGGCCTGGATTTTGAGGTCTTACGGCTATTAAAAATCGAAGACAGAATAAACCTACGACACGAACGAAAGACCTGGGCCAAATGGTGCGATTTCACGGATAAAATCGACACCATCAATCGCGAGATAACAATCGGCATCACAGGCAAATATACAGCCGTCCGCGATAGCTACGCCTCGATAATCAACGCACTCGAACATGCAGGTATCGCACTCGGCTGCGATGCAAAAATAAAGTGGATTGAAACAACCGGCACTACCGACGAAAACGCAGCTGAAAAACTGTCTGATGTTGATGGTATTATCGTACCCGGCGGATTCGGTACTCGCGGTGCGGAAGGAAAAATCGCATGTATAAAATATGCCAGAGAAAATAATCTGCCCTATCTGGGCCTGTGCTTTGGCTTTCAAATGGCAGTTATAGAATTTGCTCGCAATGTCTGCGGCATAACAAAAGCCAATAGTACCGAGATTCAGCCGGATTGTCCTGAGCCGGTAATCGATATATTGCCGGAGCAGAAAAAAATAGAAGGCCTCGGCGGAAATATGCGGCTCGGCGGACAAGATATCGAACTAAAGCCACAAACACTGGCCTGGAAACTTTTTGGCGAGTCAGACTCGGTCAGAATGCGTTTTCGACATCGCTACGAGGTTGACCCGCGTTACATTGAACGACTGGAAAATGCAGGCCTGGTATTTTCCGGAAAAGCTCCCAGCCAGCCGATTATGCAGATACTGGAGCTTCCCTCACATCCGTTCTTTATGGGGACCCAGGCGCATCCCTGCCTGACCTCACGTCCACTAAGACCTCAGCCGATGTTCGTTGGCCTTGTTGCAACGGCTACGCAGAAAAAATACGGCGATGAGAAACTACCCGACTGTATAAAAATCGTTCAGAACGTGTGTAAACCCCATTAGAAAATGAGCGGTCACGATGAAGCGTGCAGTAGTCCGGCTTTCTTTCTAAGGGGGTAAACAAAATAATTAACGGCTAATTACAAAAGTTGGTCTTCTTGTTCAACCGGCTTTTCCTGCTCCTCAGGTTCTGCCTCAAGTCCCTCCGTTTGAGCTTTGAGTTTTTCGAGTTCAGCTTTAAGTGTCTCTATCTGGGCTTTTAGATTCTTGTTTTCTTCCGCTATACTCCCGACAAGATTATCTAACTGACCTTGAAATTCTCCTGCTAACTGCTCCTGCAAATCTCTTTTTTCTTCCTGACACTTTGCAATTAGCTTTTGCTGCTCTCTCAATTCATTAGCATGCTGCTCTTTTAATTTTTCTATATCGCTGTCACGCTGCTGTAAATCTTTCTTTAGCTGGATATTTTCAGCAGCTACGACTTTGGCCATTTTTGCACTTGGTTGTTGCTGCTGTTGTTCTTCACAACCGACGTTCAACATAATCGCAACAGCACCAGCCGCTAACACGAGTGCCTTCAAGATGTTTCTCTTCATCTTATTATCCTTTCAAAAACCGCTCACATTTCCCATCTACTATATCTTCAACCGCCATACTGTCAAGGCGTTAAATCAATCGATGCGAGAATTTTTCTGCACGTACAGTGATTTCCAAGGTGGCATAAAGCCAGCTTTGAAACAGAAAACTCTATCGGAAATTCCTGCTCTTGGGCCTCGCCGTATCCAATTGTTATGTGAGGAAAAAATTTCGCAAAGCCCGCCTTTTCTCGATAGCTCTTAATCCATTCCAGCGTAGTTTCCGCAACCTCCTCATCGCCGTATATCATATCCGCTGTTACGAGACTGCCGAAATACAACCGAACTTTTTCCATCACCTTTTCGTGAAGCGATTGAAGCTCTTTTGTTTTCTCGACCTCGAAGGCCGACACCGTTTCGCCTCTCGAGTTTGTTGAAGTATGGATGCCGATAATCTTCAATTTACCTATAGCGCATCGTTCTGCAATTGCTGTTAAAACCTTCTCAATAGCCTCGATGTCCCTTTCATCGATACAACCCATAGCCAAAGAAATATGCGGAAGGCAATTCTCTTTATGCAGAACGATTTCCTTGCCGAGTTTCGCATTTAATTCAATCGCCCTATCTGCCATCGCCTCATCCGGCAGTAACACAACATCAACCGCAATTCTACCCATTTCTTTTCTGTCTCTCTTGTCATTGCGAGTCCCCGTGTCTTCTATCGAAGACAGAAACGGGAACGCGGCAATCTCTGATTTTTTTCTAATTACTTAACAACCTCTCCGCTATTTTACGAGCGGCATCTTTTCTCGCAACCGCTGCGCACTTATCCTTCATATCTTTTCGCCTCACATCATCTTTCATCAATTCTTGAAGCTCTTCGGCCAGCCATTCGGCCCTGTCTTTTTCGTCCGGCAGGTCATCCACTATAACTGCCGCCCCTGCCTCAACCAGCTTTCCTGCGTTTAAATACTGGTGCCTGTCCTTGTGATACGGATAAGGCACACAGATACTTGGTACAGCCGCCGCTGCATATTCAGCTACGCTGACCGCCCCGCTTCTGCCAATGACCAAATCCGCAGCGGCCAGCAGGTCCGCCATATCATCGAAATAGCCCAAAACCTTATGTCTGATTTTTGCATTGCTGTATTTATCTATGACTTGCTCGTAATTTTTATCCCCTGTTAGATGAACCATCTGCCAATCAGCCGCAAAACCATTTAGCTTTTCCAACAGCGAGCATACCGTATGGTTAATGCTTTCCGACCCGCTCGATGCACCGGTTATAAGCAGCGTCTTTTTATTTTCGTCGAGACCCAATTGCTCGATTGCCTTGCGTGGCTGCGGATTTGAAAAGCCGCTTCGCAGGGGACAGCCGACAACGCTAATCCTTGCTTCGCCTTTGGCGAAATGTTCAGCCGTCTCTTCGAACTGCACAAAAATCTCATCTGCCCACCGAGCGATTATCTTATTCGCCCTGCCCGGCAGGATATCGACATTCAAAAGCGCAACCGGCCTATTTAATTTGTGTGCAGCTAAGCACACAGGCGCTGCAACATACCCGCCGATACCAATAACCATCGCATTGTCACTCAAGGCGATAGTTTCTTTTGCGATTTTGTAGCTCTTAAAAAATGAAGTGCAGAACTCGACCAACCTGCCAGGTTGAAACGAAAAACCTTTAGCCGGCAATTTAATACATTCGAAGCCGGCCTGTAGTGAGCTTGTCGAACCTGTTTGTTTAAGGATTCTTGAGTCGATATCACGGGTACTGCAAAAAAAGCGTATCTTTGCCGTCGGCTCAAGTTTAATTATTTGTTCAGCCACAGCAAGGCCGGGATATATATGCCCTCCCGTTCCACCGCCTGCGAAGAAAAAATATTTACCTGCAGTGAGCTTGTTGAATCTATCGCCCATAATTTCGGCTCCCGTATGACTACGCAAGGACCTGTCCTGAGCGAAGCCGAAGGAAAGTCTGCCCGAAGCCGACGATAAATGCAAGCGATTTTTACTGTATTAAAATGATAAAGGCGATGATTCAGTAAAAGAACTCGGCTGGCAGATAAGCTGAAATAAAGCGGCAGCAGCACTTTGATTCGCATATTTATTGGCCACGCTTTTTGAAAATTAAAGTTGACCTTCAACAAACAAAATGAAAAGATATAATGGTTTAAATATACAATTTTCAGCCGGATAATTTTAGAAAGGTAATTATTATGGACAAACTTTATGATTCGGAAACCGGTTGCTGTCCGAGATTTAATCCTCAGCCGTGGGACGAGAAAGAAGTAATTTTTAAGGATAAATTATTTATTAAAGACCATGTCATGAGCTTCTTTCACATTCCTTTGAACTTCGGGAAGGTAATGGTCAAAAATATGGAAATGATAGTGAAAGCCAATGCCCTTGCACCGGAGCCGCTTTTGCTTTCAGATGAAACTTCAATGTGGGGAGCCGATGTCTATATCGCGGTATCTAAAGAGGTGCCTGGAGCAAAGATGGCCAGAATTTCAGGGACCTTTTTAACGAAGGTTTTTGAAGGGCCATATAA
>CAZZHL010000221.1:0-4595 GCA_964653945.1 uncultured Pirellulales bacterium | reverse complement strand
AAGCGGGTTTACAATATTTTTTTCCTCCGGAAGTGCTTGTTGAAAAATTTCTTTGCTTTCGTTTTTTATGTGTGTGTATTTCGTTTCTAAATGTGACAATCGCATAAAAAGCCCGGCAAGTGAGATGACGGCAATTGCAGCCACGAGTATCACGCAAATTGTGAACTCCTTTTTTAAATCCAATGCCGGCTTTACATCAGCGTTATCAGCCTTGATAAAGTTGACACCTGTTGTTTCTTCAGGCGCCAATGCCCTCAAAGCAAGACCTTCAGCGACGCATATCGAAGCATCACCATTGTAATCTGAGAGATTTTCTACCATGGCATAGGGATTAACAGGGATTATTTGGCAGTGCAGGCTTTCTTCAACAAGCATTTCGAGATTATCATAGGCGTTTTCTCCAGTTGCCATATAGATTTTAGTATCTTCCTCAATTGTACCCCCGAACACTTTTTGCCAGGTAATTTGTGCTTCACGGGACAACACATCTGCAATTTGTTCTTGAACTGAATCAGTATCGTACTCAGAAGGAGAAATAATCGGAATATTTCTAACGATTAAAATATTATTGTTTTGGGTAATTGCCAAAGTAAGGCAACATTCATCTATATACACAATGATGGCTTGGCCGGTCGCTATTTCGGGATGATTAACCGTAACCACCGAATGGACCGCAAAAATTGTGGTATCCACGAGGGCAGGATACATCTTTGTACCAGCTAACGTGTTTATTCTTTCGTGCAGCGATTCCCTCGCAACCGCTGCCGTGAGAACAGAATATTTTTCACCCGGCAACTGATGGTACGAACATGCCTGGGCAACAATTTCATCCGGTTGAATGGGGAAATTGTATTCCAATGCGGACTCAGCAAGCTCATAATTTTGTTCCTCGCTAACAGAATAATCTGTCAGATTTCGAAAGAAAACAGTATTACGCTGCATTGAAATTGCCACGTCCGCATGCCGGTCAAAACCATGCTGTTTTACCAATGACGTGAGCATATCCGGCATAAAGTCTGCACTTCGCCGGACCGGCGTGCTGAAGACTTTCTCAATGCGGAACTGTCCATCTGTTTGCGAGACTTGCACCGCACGCAAACAGCAAGAGCCAATATCTATGCCAATACTTTGCTTAATCATTGTCTTTCTTCGATATTTTTCTAACAGGTACTGCATTTTGGCCCTTAGAGTTCTTTGTATAAAATCACATCGACGTTTTTCGTTTTCACATTTTTTTCGAGTATTGCAGATATTTCACGGCTGAAGTGACCAACATTTCCCCGTGCCGCTACATGATAGTATCTTTCTTTTGGATTAACAGTGGCTGTTTTTTTAATTGTGTAATAAACGCTGTCTGTCATTCCGGGTATATCTCGCAGCTCCGTGATGCTATCAAAGGGTTTAATTTTTCGCCGGTCAATGATTAGTTGTGCCAATACAGGGTCCATTTTTTCTGACAAACTCTCAATCACTCGTTTCGAAGCACAATTAATGTTGATTTTTCCATCGCCGTGGACTGTTATATAATCATGAATACGGTCAAAAACATCTGGTGTTACAGAGCTAACCAGCAGAAGTTCTTCCATCGTATCAAGTGGGGCATTTTTACATTTGTAAGAGGGGGCTAACCTGGCATAGTAACCTGACTCTGCTCCTGAGTTTTCGTGCTTTATAAAAGGTAGGTACGTAATCTTATCATCGCTATCTGTCCAGTCAATAATTGAGCAAACCAGGCCATAACCAATATTAGAACGGCCGGCATACTCCTTATTAATCAGGTCGATTAGCCGAAGTAATTGGTCTATTCTGGTTCGATTCAAATTGCCGTTCTTGTCTTTTAGCAGATTCACGTTCAATTTGCCGCTTTCCTCGGTAATATTTATCGAGCAGCTCCCATCGTTAATTTCGAAGATATTTTCCTCTGAAAACAGGTCTGGTAACGTTCTGTTCGTACGAAGATTGCTGTTACCTCCGATAGCAGCAATTGCAATGTTTAGTCCTGCCCGTGCGTAATTGAATGCCTGCTTGGATTTTCGAAAATCGTCCACTGCACGGAGATTGGTACGGGATTTATAGTTGAAACCAAGCAGCAGAACCTCCAGCATAATGGTCATACACAGGACGATTACAATTATAAATCCCCTTCGCCTTGTTTTTGCTCGTTTTAGTCCCATAGTTTGTCAACTGATACTAATGTTTCAGGTCGAGTTTCTTTGCCTTGATTTGTTTGGCAGCATACGTATGCAACAGCGCTGCAGTGATATTGTTGATAATTTTCGTTCTCACAACTGATTTCAATTTTTACAGCACGCGGCAGTCGTACCACGGCCATCCTGGCCGTGGTATCACGGGCTGGAAGCCCGTGATACAACTCCCACTTTTTTAGCCATTTCTGTCCATCGAAGAATGACAGTTCGATGCGATTGATGTTTCTTGCAATCGGCCGCCAATTTCTTTTTCCCACAACATTCTTAGGTGTGCCGATAAATCTTGCCTGGCTAAAAGAAAGTACGCCTGTACGTTTATCAAATTTATAAATGACATCGAATAAACCATCTGCCGGCTTCTGTTTACCTAAAATCCCATTTATAGTTACCAGATGCAAAATTTCTCCGTTTGGTTCGTCCGAGTTGCCCTCAAAATAATAATTGACCTCACTCTCTGGTATTTTCTTTACCGGCTGGGAAATTGATGTTACCGGGTATGTATGTTTCTCGCCTGTGCTGGAATACGAGCAACGTATTTGTCGGGCCATCTGCTCCAGCACATCTTGTCCCTGTTGATATAGTGTTATCCTGGCCTTGCATATTTGTGTTGATTTTGATGCTGCAAAATAGCTCCCATATACCATAGAGACAATGGTAACGATTATCGCCATTGCCACGAGAATTTCGAGCAGTGTAAACCCCGCCGGTCTCTGGCCGGTAATTTCGAATTTTCGGAGATTACTGTTCATTTAATTTCCTGTCAGCAACGTAAGTTGACATTTGCAGGTGTTTATTGCCCGTGCCTTGTTTGAAGCTGACATCAACAAGTACGCTTCGCAATCCGGTAGTATCCACCTGGCTTAATTGGGGCAAACCCGCATCTATAACTTGAGTTTGCCAGTTCAATGTTAAGCCGTTTCTTTCCACAGTGCCGGAGCTACTTTCTAATTTTGGGTAGCCGGCAGCCAGTATTTCTGCAATTTTCTCATCTGCCAGGGAAACGGCTTGAGAGGTTGCTTCTGCTGTCTCGACCATTCTAATGCTGGTGAGATTCAACCTGAGCAACGCCAGCATAGAAATTGAGACGATTGCAAGGGCTATGATAACCTCTATAAAAGTAAACCCCGTTAGAAGTCGGCGTCTTAGGCCGGAAGTTTTCGTTGGTCTAACGGGGGTTTCTTCTAACGGGGTAAAGGCTTTCGTCTGCGTAGCTGGAACAGCCGGGCGTTTATCTTTACCTGTTATGTTATTATCCTTACTCATCGAGATTCCAACTTTCAATGTCAGCGTTGTCATCTGTGCCACCATCCTCGCCGTCTTTGCCGTAGGATTCCAGGTCATAATCTCTGCTATTGACTCCCGGGCAGATGAAAATGTACTTATTGCCCCATGGGTCTGAGGGCACTTTATCGAGATAGCCATCTCTGTTATAGCCTTTTATGCCCGGGTCACGGACAAGAGCTTCAAGCCCCTCGGAAGTAGTGGGAAAACGGCCTGTGTCGGTCTTGAATAAAGCTAACACAGATTCGATATTGCGTATATCAATTTTGGCTTTGGTTCTGCGGGCCTGCTCCGGCCTGTTTAGTATCCTCGGCACAATTATGGTAGCCAGGATGCCCAAAATCACGATTACAATCATAAGCTCAATCAGGGTAAAACCAGCATTGTGCAATTGTTGCTTGTTTTTTCTCATCTTACAGAACCCCCATTAAAGAATCTGATTTATTTCAAATATGGGCAGTAGAACGGCCAGCACTATAAAACCTACAACAGCACCCATAACAACAAGTATCGCAGGCTCAAGCAGCGAAGTAAGCATTTTAGCTGTGCTCTCGACCTCGCCCTCATACATGTCAGCAATATTTGTAAGACCATCCTCTATGTTTCCACTGACTTGAGCAGTAGCAATGACGTGGAACATAATGGGTGGAAACAACCTGGTTTTCCTTATTGCATTGGCGATATTATCTCCCTTGCTAATCCCATCCTTCACAGAAGCCAAGGAACCTGCAAGAAAGCTGTTTTGAAGCACTCCTTTTGCGATTTCCAGGGCCCTAAGTATCGGGATACCGCTTAAAAGAAGTATCCCTAATGTTCTTGTCAAGCGTACTATCTCCAATTTGAGAAAAAGGTTACCAAAGAGAGGCAGCTTTAGTTTGAAGCCATCCGCAAGCAACCTTCCCTCTTTGGTCCTTATCCAAGCTGCAATTCCGAGAAAGACCGTACAAACCACAATGGCAATTAACATAAAGTAAGTTTTTATAAGAGCGCTCGTTGTGATAAGCAACCTCGTAGGCCATGGAAGAGCATGATTCATTTCAAGGAAAATCTGTGTTATTCCGGGCACTACGAAAGACAGAAGAAACACCACAACTCCGGTTGCAACCA
>CAZZHL010000220.1:0-4602 GCA_964653945.1 uncultured Pirellulales bacterium | reverse complement strand
ATTTTTCCCTTTTTGGGTCATATTATTGCTTGTTATAAAATTTCTAACAGGGTAAACTTTCCGGTATGCTAAAACTCATTCCTAACATGTTGACTTTGGGTCGGCTTGTTTTGACCATCGTTTTTCTGATTATGATTATGCTATCACCGCGGTTCTATGCCGAGGGCGAACGCCCCTTCCCGGACTTTCTCGACTACGCATTTATAATATTTGTAATTGCCGGCCTGACTGACTTGGTGGACGGCATAACTGCCCGCAGGCTCAATGTGACCAGCAAGTTTGGCCGAATGCTCGACCCCCTGGCCGACAAGGTTCTGGTCTGCGGCGCATTCATTTGTTTTGCAATAATCGGCCAGCCAAAACTTTTCAATCTTGGGCCAGAGGTGTTGACCGTTATTCACTGGTCAGTAGCAGGTATTTTAATCCTGAGAGAGGCCTATGTAACAATACTTCGTCATATTGCGGAAGCCAGGGGCATTAACTTCGCCGCAACCATCTCGGGCAAGGTTAAGATGTGCATACAGTCCTTTGCCATTGGTACCGTAGTTATAAAGATGGCTCACGTACAGACCGCTACATGGGGATACTGGTTCACTACAATCACTTTTGCTGTTATGCTCATCGTTACTGTAGTCTCCGGCCTAAGGGCAACTCAACGAAGTTTACCCGCCATCCGTGTGGCAGGCTCCTGGAAAAAGGCAGCCAGCTAATCCTGACTCCGCCAGACGGACGGCGGATAAATGTCGTCAGACAAGTACGAATCAATATATTCATCAGTAACTTCGAGTGGATTTAAGTTTATTTTGCTGAAGATTTCTTCTTCCAGTTTGAAAATTAACTGGTCGACTTTGCTCGTGTTAATATCGCTTTGAGTGTGTCTCTTGCGTAAATGAATGTTTCTTTTATGAGCTTCCTCCAACCTTTCTTTCAAAGGCACAATTCTGTCGTGCATAATTCTTTTGTCGGCATAGTAAACAAGTTTTTCCTCCCAGGTAATCGGTTTTTCATTTTCATCAAGAATGGCTTTATACCTGTGTCTTTTTACGGCTAAAGCAAGTTCCGGATACTTTTTAGTCAGAAGTTCATATGCAATATCTTCGTGACAAAGACCCTGATATTTTGCTTTCAATTGCTGCCATTTTGCCCTGTCCTCCGGCAGGAGTCCATAGGACTGCCCCGCCTGCCCTGCGTAGCCCTTTGGGCGAAGCGGGGTGACGGCCTGCTTTGATGAATTGCAGTCTGAACCTCTGAAATCGCAAGGCCGAGCAATATCATGCAGCAAGCAAGCCCTATCTACAAGTTTGATATCTACGAAGATACTTTTTTCTTTAAGTTTCTCTGCCAAAAAACCAGCTAATTTAGCCGCAACAATACTATGTTTGATTATATGCTCCGGTACACGATACTGTTTAAGCAGGTCGAGGCACTGTTTACGTGTTGGCAGTTTACATCTTTTCATTTTGCTTTCACCGCCGAGTCCGCGGAACTCGCAGAGGTAATATGGTGATTGGTAATTATTTAACCATTTAGCTCTCCGTAAGGAGTCCCGAGGACTGCCACAGGTAACCAATTACCATTTAACCAGTATTCTCAGCGTTCTTTGCGTTCTCTGCGGTTAATCTTTTAACTATTAGCTCAGCCACTTTTTTGCCGGATTTTAGCATGCCGCCGAAAATCGGCCCCATTCTCGGCAGATTATATACATCGCATACAGCCATACCTGCAACAAAAAGACCCGGAAAAACCTCACCGGTCTTTTCCACGACACCGGCCTCAGCGGCTTCGACGTCCATAAAACATTCCTGCAACTGCTGCGGAAACAGTTCGGGCTTGCTCTTTTTCAGCATACCGACCAGCTCAGCAGGATGGCCGGTGGCATCAATCGTATATTTAGAGCAGATACAAAACGGGTCAACATGCAAGCCAAGTGACATTATAGCGCTATTATTAACAACTATGCCATGAACAATCTCATCCTTTACAACAACATCTTCGGCCTCGGTCATGTTCAAAATTTCTACGCCCGCCTGTTTGGCTTTATAGGCCAAAGCTGCGGCGAATTCTATCGCATCAGCAACGTAGAGTTTCCCATCCTTTTCTGTCGTGACAGCTATTTCATCCAGGATGTCTTTGCCCTCAAAGGTAACAACATTATAACCGGCGGCCCCGCCCCAGATTCCTCCACCTACGGAGAGCTTTTTCTCGACTATGGTGGTCTTGACGCCAGCTTTTGCCAGATAATATCCGGCGGCCAGACCCGCAGGGCCGGCACCAACTATAACAACGTCATTCTCGAGATGCTCCGTTAGTTTCCTGAAGTACCGCTCAATAATGACTTTGGAAATATTGGTTTCTATCATCTTCTTATCCTTTCTTTTCATAAGTTACTAAACAGCTCAATCCTAAAACAAAAAGCACTCCCACCCCGTTAGAAATAAAGGATAAAGATACGTTAGTCCTATTAAGCAAAACCATTTCTAACGGGGCCCACAAAAGGAGTGCTTCATTATTCTTATCAGCCTCCCTTCGCAGGTCCTAACCTGATCAGGTTCAGAGGGTTATCTCAGCCTTCAGCCGTTCACTGGGCATCAAGCACCCCTGGCTCAATTTTATTGAATGTAATTATAATACTTTGCGGCAATTGCTACAAGGATTTTTTCCAGTTTGAAAAAAAAGCTGCAAGTATTACGCTTGCAGCCTTTTGTTTAGCAAAATATGTATTGAGTTTACGCTCTGCGTTTCCTCAGCAAGGCCAGACCGCCTAAACCGAGTAGTAAAAGCGTTGCCGGTTCGGGAATGGTAAAAGCTCTTATCTCATCAAAGTAGGCCTCTCCAGTTGCGGAAGAGCTGCCAGCTCCAAATTCTATACCTTTTACGTTATATATTCCGGGATTGGCCGGCTGCTCAAGAACCAGTCCTCCATTAATGTAAAGTTTTGCAACCCCAGCCTCGATAACCGCTTCATACGTATTGAATTGAGTAGTTGTGTCAAAATAGTAAGTATAATTAGGATTATCGCCCCCTCCGAGACCGGCACTTGATGCTATCCTATTCGAATAAACAGTATAAAGCATATTATATTGTCCATCGCTTGTTCCGAAGTACATTCCACCATAGGAAGAACACGAAACTCCTTTTATATCAAACTCTGCAACATTTATTTCCAATGGGTCAACCTGCCATTGTCTCATATAGTGAATAGCAGAGCCGCCAGAAGTAGAAAAATCGGTAAAGTGCAGGACACCACTTTCAATGTGAGCGCCAGTAGATTCGTATGCTGAATAGTTCTTTATTATCCAACCATCTAAAGATGGCAGAACATCACCCGTATAGGTAAACAGTTGAGTTGCCTCAACAATTTTCGGCGTTGCAGCTGCAAAAATAGCAGCGAGCATAACTATCACAACTCCCCCACCCGATAAGATTCTGTTCATCCTTCCGATACTATTTTTTGCTCTCATTTTGCAAGCTCCTTTGAGATAATCGTCCATCTGAAAAAATACGATTGTCCTATACCCTGCGTTTTCTTAACAAAGCCAGGCCGCCTAAGCCAAGCAGCAAGAGCGTCCCCGGCTCGGGAATGGCGTGGTTGTATATTCGAACTTCGTCGACGAGGCCTGGTAAATAGTCGATACCAACTCTTTCCAAATTATTAAAGCCTCCGATACGAACATTGCTATTATAATCCGTCATTGTCCCACTTGCCGGCGTAGAGTCGACCAAAACATCATCCACGTACAGGTTCACACTTGAACCATCATAGATTCCAATGATGTGATACCAATTATCAGGTGTCCAGAAATTTGCTCCCGTCCGGGCAGTATAAATAACCCCTCCAACAGCTACATTAAAGCAAAAACCCGCCGGGCTGTTGGGATACTGGTTTCCAGTCACACCCAGGTGATACTGGTAATAGGGCGGGTTATGAGAGGAATATCCTTTATCGACAATAGCATTGTTTCCGTTACCACTGAATGATACAGTTTTGTACCACGCATCCACGGTGATTTCATTTGTGGGATTCAAACTCGGTGAATTCTGAACTTCAACATAATCATTGCTTCCATCAAAGCTCAGGGCACCACCAACTTTGCCAGGCGTTATCCATGTTGCTCCATAGACAGTGCCATTATTTCCATTACCAGAGCCGTCCTGCCCCGGATTGCCCGAGTCATCAAAACTCCAATAACCTACTAATCCGGCCCAGCCTGCAGAAGTACATATCAATATCAACCCTGTTATGACTATAATACTCAGTTTATTCATCATCGTTTTCTTTAAAATGCGTTCGTTCTTTCGCACTCAAATGTGGTTGTTTATCTTACGCTACCTTTGTCAGGATGCGCAATCCAACCCTTTTTCTTCCGTGCTTAAACCTGTTTTTGTGGGGGAAAGCTTGATAGGAAAATTCAAAACTTTCACACCACTCCTCCTTAGATACTAAAATTTATATCAGATTAAGGGGAAAATGTCAAGATAAAAAACCGGAAAATTGTGTTTTTTAGCACTTATCTATGCAATCCGGGCATTTTGATTGACAAGTATAATTAGCTATCCTATCATGCTAAAGATAAACAAGCTCTCAGAGGACAACGCAAGTTA
>CAZZHL010000219.1:0-4627 GCA_964653945.1 uncultured Pirellulales bacterium | reverse complement strand
TCTTTAATGTCTCTATTTTCAGTAAGAATTTTTAGTGCCTCATCCACCATGCTACGCATAGAAATCAACTCTGATCTTCTCTTGTGCGTATTTTTAATCTGACTCTTTGCAATCTTAGAAGCGATTCTGGAAAATCCTGTAAAAATAAGCATTATATGATTTTGCAGTTCCTCCAACCGGCCGCGGTTCATTATAACCGGTGTTAGCTTAAAATTATCGTCACCACTAAAGCATAATTTTTTAAAACCACCACAAGCCGCCAGAATCTGGTCCTGTGAACCTACATGCTCCTTGAGAATATCACGTTCAATATAGATGGCTTCATTTGCCAAGCGCAAACTCGTGGGCATCAATCCTTTTAGGGCATAAAGACTATGCAGCAAACCTACGGTAAAAGAAGAGCTTGAACCCAACCCTGTTCTTGCAGGCAAATCTCCATCGTGGTGTATTTCTACTCCTTCCCCTATTCCCATATATTCAAGCGTTGCCCTTACAGAGGGATGCTTGATTTGAGAAATATCTTTTACGGCCTCCACTTTTGAATAGACAATCCTGTGCTTGTGCTTAAAAAAGGGCGGCAGGTACCTGCATGTAATATAGCAATATTTGTTTATGGTTGTTGCTAAAACTGCGCCGCCATTTTCTTTATACCAGACAGGATAGTCTGTTCCGCCGCCAAAAAATGAGATGCGATAAGGAGTTTTGCTGATAATCATATCATTGTACCCCCAAAATCAGTATTTAAATGTTTGCGTACTGGTTCCTTTTTATAATTTGATATGCTTTTAATAATTCAGCTATGCCATATTGCAGATTAAAATTAGGCTTGAATCCTTTCGATTCTATTTTTTTATTGCTTATAATATAATCTCTTTTATCAGGGTCTTTTCCAATCTCCGATTCGATAATATGAAATTCCGGCACTTGTTTTTTTATCTCATCACATAACTCGCGTTTACTTATATTGCAGTCGCTTAAACCGATATTGTAAGGTTGATTCTTCATATCTTCAAAATTATCTATGCAGTGAATAAAAACTCTGGCGATATCACGGATATGGATATAATTTCTCTTAAAATGAGCCTCGAAGAGGACAATGAAACGGTCATAGACAGCCCTGTAAGTAAAATCATTGACTAAAAGGTCAAGGCGCATTCGTGGACTTACTCCGAATACTGTGGCCAACCTCAATGTGATGCAGTTACCAGAGCTGAGTATGGCTTTCTCTGCTTCTACTTTTAATCGACCGTATAAAGAGACAGGATTTAGAGGAGTGTTCTCATCGCAGAATTTATCTTTTTGCCCTATGCCATATCCGCTATTAGTAGTCGGGAAAATTATCCTTTGCTCTTTGCTGCGCAATTCTAAAATCATATTTATCGCATCCAGATTTGTTGTCCTGGCTGCAATAGGGTCCCTGGAACAGAGTGGGGCCCCTGTTAAACAGGCTAAGGGAAAGATAACCTCAACTTTTTTTAAACATCTTGAAATTAGTTCCTTATCACGGGCATCCCCGCGGATAATCGTTAATTTCTCCTGAAAACAACAATCCAACAAGGATGATTGATTGTACATAAAATTATCCACGGCTGTTACTTCATGCCCCTTTTTAAGCAGCTCAGGGACTACGACGGAACCGATGTAACCAGCTGCACCAGTAACCAAAATCCTCACTTAACAATCTCCTTAGCAGTATTAATAATTTCTTCTACGCCCGGATAAAACTCCTGCTCTAAAACATAACTGCTTGGTGTGGGAACATCCGGCCAACCTATCCGTTTGATTGGAGCCTTTAGATATTTAAACCCCTTTTCTGCCACTACTGCTGCAATTTCAGAAGCAACTCCACCCGTCACCCAGTCTGTGTCGGCAATAACTAAACGGCCCGTTTTTCTTACAGAATTCAGGATGATATCTTCATCAAGGGGCTTTAATGTTCGCGGGTCTATAATCTCGGCATCACATCCATTTTCTTGTAGTTTTTCAGCGGCCCTCAGAGCTTCTATAACCATATAGGATATACCAACAATAGTAACATCTTTGCCCTGCCTGCGCACAATGCCTTTACCTAATGGTATAGAATACAACTCCTCTGGGACATGACCGGAGTGTTTGAAAAGCCAGCGGTGTTTTATATAAATCACAGGATTGTTATCAGCAATACTGCTGATTAATAAACCTTTTGCGTCATAAGCCGTGCTGGGCATAACAAGCTTTAAGCCGGGTATATGCATAAATAAACCGTGAAGTGCCTGAGAATGTTGGGCAGCTGACCCCCATCCTCTTCCTATGACTGCCATGATAACCAGCGGAACTTTAGCATTGCCTCCAAACATATAACTCAACTTTGACGCATGATTTACAATCTGGTCCATCGCTAACAATAAAAAGTCCGGACGGTTATGCAAGTAAACAGGACGCATCCCTACTAATGCTGCACCAACGGCTACTCCAGTGAGAGCGTTTTCTGATAGTGGTGTGTCGAATACCCTGTCTCTGCCATGTTTCTTATCCAGGTCCAGAGTTGTCCCGAACATACCAAGAGGGTCATCCACACCCTGTCCCATGACAAATACGTTCTTATCCCTGGCCAGTGCCTGGTCAAGACCCTCCCTTATAGCTTCGGGAAACGTAAGCTTTCTTACATCTTGGCCGGCGTGTGCATCATAGCCGGGTACTTGTTTTTCAATTAGAATCTTTGTCCAGGGCATTATTATTTAACTATAGAGATATTTTGTTAGTTCTTCCTTTTTCGGCAAAGGGCTTTTTTGTGCAAAATCAAAGGCTTCGTCAATCTCCGTATCTATGTCCTTATTAATTTGATTTACTTTTTCTTCTGTTAAAATCTTTTCGTTAACGAGAACGTTTTTGAAATCTTTCAGCGGACAACACTTCATCCATTCTTTCCATTCATCTGATTTTCTGTACTTAGCTCTTAAACTGTCTCCTGGACCTGCGTGTCCTCGCCACCGATAGGCGCGACATTCGATAAAGGCGGGTCCTTTTCCTGAACGAGCTACACAAATCGCTTCTTTTGACTTTTTATAGGCGTCTATAACATCTCTGCCGTCAACCTTATATGCTGGAATATTAAAAGTCTTAGGACGAGTTGTGATATCTGTATTGGCCTGCCTTGCACTCTGATGAGAACAGACGGAATAAAAGTTATTTTCGCAAACAAAGACAACGGGTAGTTTTTTTAACGCCGCAAAATTCATGCTCTCATACAATACCCCCTCTTCGGACGCAGCGTCGCCAAAAAATGCTACGGAAACTCTTTTATCATTTTTTAAAACAGAGGCCATTGCGGCGCCTACAGCCAAAGGGATACCCCCGCCGACAATAGAAGATGAACCCAATAATCCAACCGAAGTGTCAACTAAGTGCATGGAGCCGCCTCTGCCTCGTGAGCATCCTGTTTCTTTGCAGTGTAGCTCAGCGACCATTGCCTTTAGGTCTCCCCCCTTGGCGATATAATGGCCGTGGCCGCGGTGATTACTAAAGACATAATCGCCCCTTTCTAAGTTTTCACATACCCCGGCGGCGATTGCCTCTTGACCTATACATAAATGTACAGGAGTTTTCATTTCATCTTCATGATAGAGTTGCTCAATCCTAAGCTGGACTTTCCTGATTTTTAAAATGAGTATGTAGAGATTTAATAGAGTATGTTTGTCAATTCCTGCTGTTTTCATTGGTTGAGATGTTCTCGCAAGGTTATTATAATTTAATAATGTTTTCATCTTCAATGCCTATTCCTTTAAGCTCAGCAACTTTTTCTAAAACGTTGATAAAAGAGGCGATTATAATTTTTCCACTATATCCCCTCAGCGACTGTAATGGAAGAATCTCAAAACCCAAATATTTGCTGCCAACATCAGAGTTGTTATAGATATTTGATATTTTAAGAGGCATTTTCTTTGTAAGTATGTATAAAATCTTTGCGATAAATCCAGTTCCGTAAACAGCAGCCTCTTTTACTCTCCCCGAACTTGCTTCGTCGAGGGCCTGTCTGCATAATCTTACTGTATAAATACTGTTTTTGAACATCCTCCAGGGAAAAATGAAGAATAGCAGAAAGTTAAAGAATATACCTTTTTGCATCACGCGGGTTTCATTTCCGATGTATCGTGCTATCTTGCTATAAACTTGTTTAACTATCAATGACATGATGGCCATGTAAAGTGTAAGGTTTACTATGAAACAGTTAAGAAAATATTCCGGCTTTTTTTTAAAACTTTTGCATGTACTGATAAACGAGATGTACTTCTGTTTTAATCCCGTTCTTACTTTTCGAGGTTTCCACTTTACCAGTTCAAGCTCTGGAATACTCTGTGAGAGCAAAGAATCATACAATACCATTTCCCCATCTGTACGGAGTATCTTTATAGCAGGATTCTCTACCAGGGGCAATATACGGCCCGAACTTCTGACATCCAGCGCAACGGTAGACATATTTCTACCATCATGAGGGCCGAGGTAATTATCATCGCCATCTGTGCCGGGATGCCATACATGATAAAGAAACTCATTCTGATGCCAAATTTCTTTTTTGCCTGCATTTATAATCCTAAATGTCATATCGTATGGCCCGCAAATATGGCCAAGATAATCTATGTGCTCATCT
>CAZZHL010000218.1:0-4711 GCA_964653945.1 uncultured Pirellulales bacterium | reverse complement strand
GCCTGTATAGTCGAGCATCCAATAACCGCCCCCAAACTGCTTATCCCAGAAGTATCGCATCATATAATCAAAGGAACGCTTGGCCATCTCAAGATATTCGTCGTTTTTCTCAAACCGGTAGGCAGTTGAAAACGTCCACAAAATCCGGGCATTTAGCACCAGTCCCTTGGGAGCATCCTTTACGATGGTCATGTCATTAGACATCCTGCCGATAAAACCACCATTCCCATTATCCCTGCAGTAGCTGAGCCAGAATCGAAGAATGTCCTGCTCTAATTCATTTTGTGCGCTTTTTATAAAACTCTCGATTCGTTCTTTGTTAATCATTGCCTGTGTTCCTTCATAATTTATCTCGACCCTGGATATCTGCACATCTGGAGCCGACTCTGCCCGGACTGACAGAGGTTCCATCATCAAAACGAATAGAGATATTGCGGCTAAAATAGCTCTTCCCATTAGCTAATCCTCTAAGAGAGTGTACCAGCGCATACTCTTTCTTCCGAAGAAACATGGTCATCACCCTCGGACGCCACAGCATACACAGTTGTCAAAACATATACAGTGTACATTGCAAATGCGTCAATAACCAATAAAATATGGATGTTTGCAGAAGTGGTATTCGCTTTTTCCGGGCTTTTACTATAGACAGCTGGCCCGCCGAGACCCGAAAAAATAAAAAGACGCCCCCTGTATCCTTCGCTAAACTTCTCAGCGAAGAACTAAGTTGACGCTTCTAACTATCGTGTGGCTAATTACTTAATGATAATTAGCCACACGAATCAGCGTTTCCTACGCAGCAAAGCCAAACCACCCAAGCCCAGCAGAGCTATTGTTGCTGGCTCAGGGGTCAACTGCACATTGTCGATGTAATAGCTTCCCCCAGTTAGAGTATAACCGGGATCGATATTGATAGCGAGCTGAAGCTGCGGACCCCATGAATTCCCTGTCAAATCATAACTGGTAAAATCATAGGTCAGCGTCCTTGTGTGGTCACCCCAAGAAGGATCCCAGCTGCCGGGCCAGGAAGGATTCATCGGGTCTTCTGCCTGGTCCTGGACCCAACCACTTGCACCGTCACTGTTCATAGCGAGAAGTTCCTGGTTGAGCCAGTTAAGGCCCACCCATTCCGCGGCCACCCACGACACTTCTAATGTAATTTCCCCAACAGTAGGATCAAACGCCGGCCAATCCCTTACAGCAGCCCAGCTAAAGTCCGTGGCCGTCGGAGTAACCACCATACACTGACTTCCGGTCAGAGGGTTGTTCCCGAGTGTTACAGTCGCATTAGAACCCGCATACCATCCTTGCAGACCGCTGCTCTCAAAGTCATCAAGAGTAGTAGCATTACCAAGGGAAACCAAGCCCAAAACAATGAACATTAAAACAAACTTTTTACACATAATACTCCTCCTCATACATCAAAAAAACAAAGCCTAACCTATCGTTGTTGCTTTCGACACGCATCCATAAGCTGGTGGCGGGTGTGGCTCGTTTGGCAACATACTTCGTACTAAACGACCGTCACCCTTATGCACGCCTGTCGCACATAAGGTTTTGGGGAATTGATATAATCCTCCTCCTTATAGAAGACTTGTCAAAACCCTCATACTACCCAATTTTCCAACTTAAATTTTACCATATTACCCATTTTCACGTCAAGAGAAATCTTATCAGATTTCATAAAAAACTTGATTATAGGGGCTGTCAGCATATAACTTCTTTTATTAGAAGGACTTATAAGCATATAGAGATAAAATTATTAAAAAATCCATTACAACCGCTACAACCGTCAATTCCCACATCCCTCCATAGGCTGCACAAGGGTAAAAAAGCCGCTTTATAACGATTTTTCAATTCCCTGGACTTGAGTCAAATCTTTCAAAAAATGTGCTTAAATACGCTGTTTTTTGACAAAATAGGGTCCAAAACAATGCGAAAAAGGGGATATTTACTCTAAACAGATATCCCACTGGTGTGGGTAATGGCATGGTAGTTCCAATGCTCAACATTATTTACCCCAAAGCATCCTGCTACATGACAGCCATAGTTCTGCTGCCGGATTATTTTGAATTTTCAGACGATTTTTTGTATAATAATTAAGGCATAGGTCGGATTGTGCGTAGTGGGGGGTATGCGCTACACAGGCTTCACGTTCATAAGGAACTTTTTAGGAGCGGTGGTAAGGTGTTTGTGTCGTTGAAAAATCAGCTTTATATCTTGATTGTGATAGTTTCTCTTTTTACCGTCATTGCTACAGCGCAAACGGAAATAACGTCCATTTCACAAAATGCCGACATCATCGGCCGATATGAAAAGTTCGAACTGACCATAACCGTCTCGGAGAGCTACAGCAATCCTTTCGATACCGATATCGTTGATATTACGGTTACTTTTACCAAACCGGATGGCAATGACGCCGAGGTACCTGCCTTTTTCTATGAGGAATACGATGAAGATGCGAATGGACTCTTTGTCAATGGCAGGGACCCGTGCTGGAAGGTGCGCCTTGCTCCATCTCAACTCGGCGCCTACGAAGTCAATCAGATTACGATTATTGACCATAATGGCACAAGCATAGTTGACCCGGAGGTAACTTTTACCTGTATTGAAAGCAATGAAAAAGGAATTATCAGAGTAGATAACCGAAATTCTTATTATTTGCAGTACGATAATAATGAACCATATATACCCATTGGTCACAACGTCGGGTGGTGGGATGCGAACGGAACAGACATTTGGGAAAACACCTTTACGGAAATGGGCAGCGTTGGTGAAAATTGGGTTCGTATCTGGATGACCCATTTCCACCAGGGTACGCTTCTGGAATGGAGAGCATACAAACAATATTATGGAGGCGTAGGAGTTCTTAGCCTGCCCATTGCCTGGAAGCTGGACAGAATGGTTGAAAGTTGCGAGCAAAATGGTATTTCAATGCAGTTGGTTTTACAGCACCATGGACAATTCAGCACTGAAGTCAATCCAAACTGGGACGACAATCCCTATAACATCATCCATGCTGCTACAGATGGCGGATTTCTCAATGACCCGAATGAGTTTTTCACGGATTCCGAGGCGCGAAGGATAACCAAATATAAATATCGTTACATCGTTGCGAGATGGGGATATTCTTCAGCCATTTTGGCTTGGGAGCTCTGGAACGAGGTGCAGTATACCGATGCTTGGAGATTCCGCAGCGACAAGTCAAGCGTTGTCAATTGGCACAATGAAATGGCCAGTTACATACGCAGCACAGACCCTTTCAATCATCCCATAACCAGCAGCAGTCACGGCTCTGGTTTTGAAAATATCTGGAATCTTCCAGGCATCGACCTGATTCAGGTTCATTACTACGGAAGCGGCACTATTGGCTATTTCGAGCAAACCGCCTTGAGCTTGGCAAGTTTTAATAAGCCCGTGATTATGGGTGAGTTTGGAACAGGCACGGAATGCGACATTAACAGCTTGCCGGAACCTCAGAAAACACAAATGCTCGATACTCTGGAGCTGCACAACGGCATCTGGAGCGCTTTTCACGTTAAAAGTGGCGGGCATCTATGGTGGTGGGATTGCTACATTGAAGCACTCGACCTTTACGATGAATTCACGGCGCTGGGGGTTTACGCAGAGAATGAGGACCTGGCGGACTACAATTTAGCCAGGGCCCAGCGGGCGGTTTCGGGGGCAGAGGCGTATTTTGCAAATCCGGTTCTCTACGATTTCGAGGCAGAGTCCACACAAACGATATTTACTCTCGAGCAAGATTACTTCCCCGGCATGGAAAATCTTTCGCGATGGCTTCACGGTTCAGACAAATCAGCCTATAAGTCAGACCCCAATTTCCATCTGAATATGACGACTGCCGGCTCTCTGAGAATCCACGTGGAAAGCGTCTCCACCTGGGGCAATAACAGCCTGAAGGTGCTTGTTAATGGTGCACAAGTTTTCTCATCAAGCTATGCAAATGGTTCATCCAATTTTATAATCACGGTTCCGCTTTCGGCAGGTCAGCAATCGGTGCAAATAGAAAACACCGGGCAGGACTGGTTTAATATAAACAGCTATGAGTTTGCTCCCAATAACATCTCTTTTCTGGATTCGGTCGGACTTTCGGGCAATGAGCGCGCCTTTATCTGGATTTACGATACCGGCAGTCAATACGGCCAAACAACACATGGCGTCTTTCATAACGAACCTGTTATTGTCAAGGGACTCGATGACGGCCATTACGTTGTCGATGTTTTCGCAACTCGGGGCACCGGAGGTGTTATTGATTCGGGCGAAGCAGATTCTGTCTCCGGCCTGTTGACATACACGCTACCGGATTTCAGCAAAGATATTGCTGTAAAAGTCAGGCCGCTCTGTATTGTGGATTTCGACGACCTTGCGGCCTTCTGTAGCCAATGGTTGCAGAGCAGTCCGGACCTCGAAGCCAACCTGGATGGCCTCGGGGCGGTCGATTTCCTTGATTTCAGCACCTTTGCCAATTACTGGCTTCAATCCTGCCCGGAAAACTGGCCGTTATAAGGGAGAATTTAACTGGCTGGTTGAACCAAGGCCAATTTGGGGAACATTGGCCGTGAGAACCAGTGAAAATTTTCCTGAAATGCCCCTTGAAATATTCTCCGGCTAATGTAAAATTCCAGGAAAAGCGGTATAATACCAATTGCGAATAATTAATGCGCTTATTCGTGTCATTTCGAGCGAGCCGTAG
>CAZZHL010000217.1:0-4718 GCA_964653945.1 uncultured Pirellulales bacterium | reverse complement strand
GCTTACCTCAAGCCATAGCCCATCTGAGAATTTCATAATATTGGCTTTATGAACGCTCGTCACCTTTTTGCGTCCAATTTTACGGGCGTAGTCAAATGCAAAACCAACTATGCGCTGCGTTGCCTTGACGGAGATTGGCTTTATACTTATGCCGGAATCTTTGCTTATCTTTCGTTCGCTGTGAGCATTTATCCAGTTGATAATCTCAGCCGTGTCGTCTTTTCCTTTTTGATATTCGATTCCTGCATAAAGGTCTTCGGTATTTTCACGCACAACCACAAGGTCGATATCAGTATATCTGCTTCGCACTCCCTTATAGCTTTTGCACGGCCGAAGACACACATATAAATCGAGCATCTGACGAAGATGCACATTTATACTTCTGTAGCCCTTCCCCACCGGCGTAGTAACAGGTGCTTTTAGTGCTACGCCATTTTTCTTAATTGATTCGATAGTGGCCTCCGGCAGTGGCGTCCCCAGCCGTTCCATTACTTCTGTGCCTGCTTCGGCTACTTCCCATTTTATGCCTGCACCGGTGGCATCGACACACCTGCGTGTAGCTTCTGCAATTTCAGGCCCAATGCCATCGCCGGTAATTAAGGTTACATCGGTCATTTTTATAGTAACACGGCCATCTTGGCCGTGCTGTCACGGGCTGGAAGCCCGTGATACAGTAGTATTACATCGCAGGCATCATATCCATTTGCCCGCTTTTATGCAACAAAAAAAACCTGAACAAAACGAATTCTTGTAAGCGGACTAAATATATGTTGTAATAGTTACCCTTATTCCGGATATAAGATTTTTAACTTTGCTGGATAGGATTTAAAAGATGGCAAGAGTAAAGAACCTCATAATAGTATCACTGTTTGTTTTATTAGCTGTCGTCTCAGGTTGTGCAACTTCACCGAAGAACATAATTCTCTGTATCGGCGATGGAATGGGCTTCGAGCATGTCCGGGCTGCGGCAATATATGCAAATGGCGAAGAAGGCACACTTTGCTTTGAAAGCTTCCCATATAGGACAACTATGACCACACATTCCGCCAATTCTGCCATAACTGATTCAGCAGCTTCAGGGACAGCAATGGCCACAGGACAAAAGGTTAATGACAAAGTCCTGAGCTTGCAAATCCCCGGAGATGGTTCGGAGCTGCAAACATTACTGGAATATTTCAAACAAAAAGGTAAAGCTGTCGGCCTGGTTACCACAACACCCATCACACACGCCACCCCTGCTGCATTTGCCGCACATGAACCCAGCCGATATAATTATGCTCACATCGCCGAAGATTATCTTACGCAGACAAAACCAAACGTATTGTTCGGAGCCGGTGCAAAGGGAATGACACCACTGGCCGCGAAAGATGCCGGCTATATCGTTGTAAATAATTTAGCTGAATTGCAGGAGTTAAATACCGAACAGGTATCAATGGTTTCAGGCCAGTTCGGCGAAGATATACCATACGAAACAGAATGGAAAGGAGATTTGCCGCACCTGTCGCAGA
This sequence comes from uncultured Pirellulales bacterium, assembly GCA_964653945.1. Classification (GTDB taxonomy): domain Bacteria; phylum Planctomycetota; class Phycisphaerae; order Sedimentisphaerales; family Anaerobacaceae; genus CAZBWE01. The sequence continues at coordinate 3,210 of CAZZHL010000217.1, read as the reverse complement.
TGACCGAAACCGCCCTTGCGATTCTCGATAACGACCCGGACGGGTTCTTCATTATGATTGAAGGCGGAAAAATTGACTGGGCAGGACACGATAACAATCTTGCCAATGTGATAGGCGAAACTGTAGAGTTTGCAAACGCAGTACAAATAATAATTAACTGGGCAAAGCAGCGAGATGACACCCTGCTGATTGTTACCGCAGACCATGAAACAGGAGGGCTCAAAATCATAAAAAGCAACGGCAAAGGAAACCTGCCGGAGGTTAGCTGGTCTTCGAAAAACCATACCGCAACAAAAGTTCCCGTATATTCATGGGGAAAAAGGGCCAAGCTTTTTACAGGGCCGATGGATAATACCGACATACACGGAAAAATAATCAAAGCATCACAACAGACTACACTGTTTAAATCACATCAGAGAACGAATATCCTTAGTACTATCGAGAACCGTTAGTATAAGCGCGGGGATAGATTACACAGCTTGATTCAGATATTTTCTTTATAACCCAGCCAAGCTTTTTTACCTAGTTCCTTATTGTCGTTATATCATCTTTCTTGGGGCTGTCAGGTTTTGTATCGGATGGTCGCCACAGTCTGAGGTTGTCAAAGAATACTTTTCCATCTTTTGTCTTTACACCCTCGAAATAGATTGTTGTAATCTTGGAGTGGTCTTTTTTGCGAGTACCCGAATCCTGAACCTCATCAAGGTCAAACGCAACCGTAAACCACTTGTCAGTTACTATAGAGCATCGTCCATGGAACCAGGCCAAATCTTCATCCCACAAATCGATGGAGTTTGGTACGCCGTTAGGTCCGACAATGTAGACATCAATTAGGATTTTCTCGTTTTTGACTAAATCAAAGGTAGAGCTGGACCATTCGTGTTCTATATCAACCCTGCCGTCTGATTCTTTAGTCCAGTTAAAGCCAAGAACGTACTCGCCGTCGGTTGCAGCTGGTACGGTCAGGCCTGGTCCAAAGTCTGGGTCGTATGAATTTGCATCTGTACCCTGTAACATAGGCCACGCGACCACCATGGAGGGGTTGGCCTCCTCATTGTTTACCTTTGCTGTAAGGTCGCCAACCTCAGACTTCTCATAGCTGGCGAGTATGGTTTCTTCGGCTGACGCTGGTAAAGCCAGACACAGCACCAAAACAAAAGAGATGTAAAGATATAATTTTTTAGACATAACTAATTCTCCTTCAAAAAGGCAAAAATAATGAACTATGCTTTGACTAAACATAAAACAATTTATTTACATTACAGAAAGTCTTTCTGATGTCAAGAAAAACTTGGCAGGTCTATATACATTTTTTGATTGAGGGAATTATTTTGTGTGTTTAAGGGTAAACTCAGCAGAAAAACGTCTGCCGTTAGGACAGATGCAGGTTGCCTATATGATGCAGCTTCTGTCGCTTTTCGGCTCAAAAGGAAAATTGAATTCGTAAGACCTTAAAAAATCCCGCCAATACTTGTTATTTTCAACTGGCTCAGTCAAATCAATATCCGGCCAGATAGCGATTCTTTTTCTTTTCGGCTCGGCTGTGCTCAATGATGCAACTTTAGTGCTAGAAGGAACTATCATCCCGGAGCCAGCAACGTTTATTTTGTTGGCATTAGGAGGATTTCTTCTAAGGGAAGTGAAGGAAAAACAGTAAACATTTTAATAGATGGGGGTTTTCAAACTGTTTGTTTTTAGCCGGCTTTTTTTATTAGACATAGAACAGCATAATGCCTAATATAATTGTGAATTTTAAATTACACAGTATTGAGCTATGGATAAAAAGGGCAAATATACTTATGACTGGCCGAGGCCGATGGTCTCCGTTGATGTGGCTGTATTTACGTATTCCACCACACGAACGGCGGATAAATCCGGAGATAAGGCCGAACTGCTGCTTATCAAGCGAGGCAATGAGCCATTCAAAGGCAGATGGGCCTTGCCGGGCGGATTTGTGGATATTGATGAGGAGCTGGAAGATTCGGCAGCACGAGAATTAGCGGAGGAAACAGGATTAAAAGGTGTGCTGTTAGAGCAGCTTCGCACCTTCGGCGACGTGGGCCGCGACCCGAGGGGCAGGCAGATTACGATAGTATTTATGGGTATTGCTGCAAGCGGGCAGGACAAAATAAAGGCCGGCGACGATGCAGCAGAAGCTCGCTGGTTCGATATAGAGAAATTACCGAAGGATTTGGCATTTGACCATAATGAAATAACCAAATTTGCTATCGAAAAGCTGAAAGGATAATTTAAGACTTTTTGCCTTTTAATTTTCTACTGTGTACTTTTACGGCGGAGAGTTCATAGGCAAAATCTACGAACCGCAGGCAATCTTGGCCAGAATATTTTTAAATATTTGTTTACTTAGCTTTATTTTTTGGTTCAATAATAGGTTTGGCGAAGAGTATTCCGTTATCTCACGACGGTTTACTCCTGATAAAAGATGATAGGATTTGTGTTATGGCCCCAGTACAAGGGCCTAAGGAGAAGAACACGTGAGTACAGGCACGGTAAAATGGTTCAACGAAAAGAAGGGATACGGTTTTATCGTTCCCGATGATGGCGGTGACGATTTATTTGTCCATCACTCGGAAGTCCAATCGGAGGGCGGAACACCCCTTGCTCAAAGCCAGAAGGTCGAATACGAGATTGGCAAAGGCGAAAAGGACCGTCCTTGTGCGGTCAAAGTACGGCCTTGCTGAAACTGAACATTGTATCGTGAAAACGACAAATTCCCTTTTATCATCCAAGAAAGCGATGCGGAAACCGGAACATCAATTAGCCATCTGATTTTTTGAGCTGTTTATTGAACATACGCAGTTGCACATCAATGGCACTAAGAGCCCAATCGATATAGTGTAATTTGTGGACGGGCTGGTGGTGGCCTTCATTCATTAAGCCATTCTGGACGGTATTTAAGAATTTTCTTATCGTTTGTGGGCTGATTTCAGTTGGCTCGACGGACCATTTTTTCAGCTCTTCATACTCCCGCTGTAACTTTTTAGTCGTTCTTAACTGCTCAGCGGTTAAGTAATCAGCAGGATTGTAGGCCAACTGCAGGCCTTTAAGACAGAGGATTAACGGCTCATAGTTTGCTCGTTCTTCCAGACGGATAAATTTATATTGATGGACATGGGTGGTCGCCTGTGCGGGGGTTTTGTCGGCGATTTCATCTGGCGCCAGATACCATCTGCGTTTGCTGGTCCTGGC
>CAZZHL010000216.1:0-4761 GCA_964653945.1 uncultured Pirellulales bacterium | reverse complement strand
TCGGCCGGGCGCCAAAACAGGTCGATGAATTTATAAAAAATATCGTCGAGCCAATTCGCAGAGGATACCGAAAAAACCTAAGCCGAAAAGTGGAGCTTGACGTCTAAGCTTAATGGTGAAAAGCGAGGCATGAACAGAGAAGAACTCATAAAGCGGATAAAAGAAACAGCGTATCTGGAAGGCGACTTCGTGCTTCGCAGCGGGAAAAAAAGCAAATACTATCTCGATAAATACCTTTTCGAGACCTGCCCGGATATTCTCAAGGCGCTCGGAGAGGAATTTGCCAAATACGTAACTTCCGATGTTACCCTAATAGCCGGAGCGGAACTGGGCGGCGTGGCCCTGGCTGCTGCTACGGCGATGCAAACCGGCAAAAAATGGGTTATTATTCGCAACAGCAAAAAAGGTTATGGAACAGGCAAATTAATCGAGGGAGTCTTGAATAAGGGAGACATAGTTCTGTTAGTAGAGGACATCGCCACTACCGGCGGACAGGTCCTCGAAGCAGCGAAGGTCATCACTGAAGCAGGAGCAAAGGTCAAAAAAATCGTTTGCGTAATCGACCGCAAACAGGGAGCTGAAGAAAACATCACAGGCGCCGGCCATAAATTCGAAGCTATCCTCACAAAAAACGACCTCGGAATATCGGGCTACGGCGGGCTTCGCCCCGACGAGAAAGATTAGCCCCGCTACGGCTCGGTGAGCCTTCGCCGAGACAAGCAAGTCAGCAAATCAATAATTTTTTTGGCGATTGCGGCTTTGGTTGCGTTCGGGAGTTTTAACCATCCGCCGTCTGGTGTTTTTATGTGAACGGTCGATTCATCAGAGCTAATTGAATCCGGCGTGTTGGCGATAATCATATCGAGATTCTTTTCTCTTAGCTTCTTTTCAGCATTTCGGCGAAGGTCTTTGTCTGCCAAGGCAAATCCAACAATCAGCCGCCTGCGGCGTCTTATTTTCGATTTCCGATTTCCGATTTCCGATTTTTTATTGGCGCCTGCCCATTTGAGAATGTCGGCTGTGGGTTTTAATTTGATGGAGAGGGATTTGTTAGTCCTTTCAATTTTTCTTTTAGCCGGTTTGGCAGGTGTGTAATCGGCAACAGCAGCAGCCATGATAAGGCAATCGCACTTAGCAAAGAATTTTTTGACTGCTGCAAACATCTCAGCAGCACTATCAACGCCGACAAAATCTACTCCCACGGGCGGCTGTAAATCAGATGCGCTGATAAGCATCACCTTGTGGCCGGCTTTGAGCACCGCACGAGCGAGTGCATAACCCATTTTGCCGCTGCTTGCGTTGGCAATAAAGCGGACAGGGTCAATGTATTCTCGTGTTCCTCCTGCTGTGATTAAAATTCGCATTTTTTTCAGCCACAAAGGCACCAAGACACCAAGGTTTTAATGTATTATTTCTGCGTAAGCAGGAATCTTTTTTTAATTTAGCTACCGCCACTTCGTGTCTTAGTGCCTTCGTGTCTTAGTGGCAAATCTTTACTTTTTAATTTTTGAAGCGATTTTCTCGATTGCCTTGATGATATCCTGCGGTTCAGCCATTCTGCCGATGCCCTCAGTTCCGCAGGCAAGCCGGCCTTTAACAGGACCTATTAATTTAAAGCCCACCTGTTTTAAAGTCTTGATATTGCGCTGCACGGCCGGGTTAGCCCACATATTATCGTTCATCGCGGGCGCTAAAAGTGCCATACCTGATTCAATCAGATTCGTTGCTGCACAAAGGGTAGTGCTGAGCAAATCATCACAAATCCCGTTTGCAACTTTGCCAATGATGTTCGCCGTCGCCGGCGCCACAACTACAACATCCGCCCGGTCAACCAAAGATATATGCCCAACTTTGTATTCCTGGGGTATTGCCCACAAATCGATAAATACCGCTGAATTAGTGACGGCCTCGAAGCTTTTTGGGCCAACAAGCTCACAGGCAGCAGCTGTCATTACCGTATTTACAATAGCTCCAGCAGCGGTCAGCTTGCTTGCCAAATCGACTGCCTTGTACGCGGCAATTCCGCCACTGACACCCAGCAAAATATTCAAACCTTTAAGCATTCTGCAATTTGCACTTCAGAGAACTTCAGAGAAGGGACAGAGCCTGAGCCCCGAACTATTCGTCCTGCGTCCCTATCTGGCCGGTTCTATCGTCGACAGCAATTTTGTCCCGCAGAATCTCCTGAACAACAATCTCAAGCAACGTTTTGCCCTCGGTATCTTCTATCAGGGGCCGAGAGCCCTGCAACAGTTCGGCCAGCCGTTTTTGAACCAGCGCCGTTAATCTGAATCTGCCGCCAACCTTGTTGACTATCTCCTCGCTTTTGAGCTCATCTATCATCTTTTATATCTCACTTAGTTAAAAAACCTGTCATTATCTTTCTACTTTCTTACGCTCCTGGCTTTCGATAATCTGTACACACTCCTTTACTGCCTGCTGCAAATCATCATTTATGACCATGTTATCATAATATTGCCAGGCAGCAGCGATTTCACCATCTGCCTCTTCGAGCCTTTCTTTCGCAGCCTCGGAGCCGTCCCTTGCCCTATGGCTTATACGCCCAACCAACTCTTTATGGGTCGGTGGTAAAATAAAAATCATTACCGCATCCGGATATACCACCTTAGCCTGTTTCCCTCCCTGAACATCGATTTCCAAAATAACAGTTTTACCAGCGGCCAGCACCTCATCAACCTTGTCCTTAGGAGTGCCGTACATATGACCAAACACCTCGGCATATTCCAGCAGCAATCTATCGTCTATTCTCCGCTGAAACTCTTCATCCGATACAAACCAATAATCCCGGCCGTCAACTTCAGCCTCGCTCTTCGGCCGCGTGGTAGCAGAGATGCTAAGATAAGAATCTTTTAGCCGCCTAACTAACTCTTTGCAAATGGTGCTCTTTCCAACCCCGGATGGGCCACTAATTATCACCACCTTTGCCTTTCTGTTTTCGCTCCGACTATTTTTCATTCAACATTCTGAACTTGTTCTTTAATTCGGTCAACCTGACACTTCATATCAAGCACACAGCGTACAATCTCGGCATCGTAGGCCTTGCTTGCAATGGTATTTGCTTCTCTGAGCATCTCCTGGCTGATAAAGTCCAACCTTCGTCCAGCCTGGCCCTTTGCCTGACAGGCTTCAGCAAACTGCTGTAGATGCGAATCCAGCCGAGCAATCTCCTCCGAAATATCCGACCTGTCGGCAAACACAGCCACTTCTCTGGCAAGCGTTTCTTCATCCAACTTCAGGTTTGCGTCCGCGAGCAACTCATTTACTCTTTTCTTTAGCTTCTTGGCATAACCATGCAGAATGGACCCGCTTCGTGCCCGTATTCGCTCAAGGTCCTTCATTATAGCCTTGCAGTATTTTTGGAGGTCCGCATTAAGAGCAGCACCTTCTGCGGCCCGCATCTGTTTTAGCTTCTCTAAGGCCATCCCGCTTATCTGCAAAACCTTTTTCTTAATCTGTTCTGCTGCGTCTTTTCCCGGCACTGCCGGCCGAATAATCCCCGGCAGGCTCAACAAGCTACCCATATCAATCGTCCCATTAATGCCAGCCGAAGAGCCGACCCTGCTCAACTTTTCTACAACTGCCCGCAAGGCCTCCTCATCAATATTAAAGAGCGCATTCGCCGATATACCCTTTAGCCGAAGCACGTAATTGACCGTCCCGCGAGACAAACTCTTTCGCAGAAGCTTCTCAATATCCTCCTCAAGAAATGCTACCGATTCCGGCAGCCTTACAATGGCCTTGAAGTAACGGTTGTTAACCGCCTTAACTTCAACAACATAATTTACGCCTCTGACCTGCCCATCGGCTTCGCCATATCCGGTCATACTGTTTATCATAACGTCATACTCTCAGTTAGTATTGTGTACTTGCTTCGGCACCACGCATAACGCACGATGAGGTTAGCCGCCAGGGGAATTTGTATCGGCACTTGGGGCGGCAAAAGGAACTTCCTCTGCTGGTTGCTCTACATTTTCCGGCGGCCTCTCAAGTGGCTGCGCCTGCGGAGCCGCGTCAAATTCAGCAGTAGGGCTGGGTTTGTAAAATTTAGCCAAGACAACCGCAAGAACCAGAAATACGCTCACCAGCAGTATTGTCACCCAGGTCAGAAAGTCTCCTGTTTTGGAACCCAAAATCCCGCTCGCCGCACCTCCGGCAAAGGCCGCACTTAAACCACCGCCTCTGCCCTTCTGAAGCAAAATAACTAAAACCAATACCACCGCGCAAATAACAAAAAGAACCGCGATAGCCTTTATTAAAAAACTTGCTGCCAATAATGGAAAACCAGTCATATTAATTCCCCAAAATAAAACTGAAAGCCTATTTTTTTAAGTTCTTCGTTTACACTGCCGCCTTAATTATTGCGAGAAAATCATCTGCTTTCAAACTGGCCCCTCCAACCAGCACGCCATCTATGTCCTGCTGGCCCATCAATTCTGCGGCATTGCCGGGTTTAGCCGAGCCACCATAAAGAATGCGAATCTGCTCCGCTGCCTTGTCATCATACATCTCGGCAAGCAGTCTTCGTATAAAGTCGTGCACTTGCTGGGCTTGCTGCGGCGTTGCAGTGCGGCCTGTTCCGATAGCCCATACCGGCTCATAAGCGACAGTTACCGCTAATACCTTTTCGGCACTCAAACCAGCCAGTCCGTTTTTCATCTGCCGAGTTACTACCTGCTCTGTTTGCGAGGCCTCACGTTCGGCAAGAAGCTCACCTACACATAGTATCGGCAAAAGCCCGCC
>CAZZHL010000215.1:0-4815 GCA_964653945.1 uncultured Pirellulales bacterium | reverse complement strand
GTCAAAGGGTGTAGCTATAATGTAGTCAAAATGTGTGCAGAATCCCTAATGATTTCGGCAAAAAAAGAGAAATAAAGAATCAAGAATCAAGAATATGGGCAGATATTACTGGAGTAAAAAAACAACGGTCGAGGACAGTACGAAGCTGAGCATTTCTAAACTGAAGGAGTTTGGTTTGTTGGGGGGCTGTTGCAGTACGGGGCTGACTTGGACGCGCAAATTATCGGGTCACACAAACAGCGTAGGGATAGTTGTGGACGTACTGGATGAGCCGTATGTAAAGCTTAACTACACAATCACAGACCGCAATTCGGGCGAAAAGACCGATTATGATTACAAGGTTCAGCTTACAACTACGCCGTGTCGCTACGGGGGCGTAAGGTATTGGTTTATTTGCCCGCTGAGCATAAATGGCGTCTATTGTGGCAGAAGGGTTGGGACGCTGTTTCTTACTCCAGGTGGAAGGTATTTTGGCTGTCGGCACTGTTACAATTTGTCTTATGAGAGCAGAAACGAATGCCGCTTAGGTCGATTCGGCCAATTAGGATACCTCTTAAAAGCTGAACGGCAATATGAAGACCTTCGCAACACAGTCAAACGGTGGACATATAAGGGCGTACCCACAAAAAAAGTCAAAAGACTAAATGCGATGGCAAAGCGTATGGATGTTTATTTGTCTATGAGTAAGCAATTTTTACAACAGTAAACCGCGGAGAGGGATGGATAGGAAACAAAGCTATGAACGAAACAAAAACACTAACACCAAAACAGGAAAGTTTTTGCATTCATTACACTACTATCGGCGCAGAGACATTCGGTAACGGCACAAGAGCAGCGATAGCAGCCGGTTACAGCGAAAAGGGGGCTTATGCAAGGGGTTCTGAATTATTGAGAAACCGTAAGGTTCGAGAACGGATAAATGAACTACACGCAGAAAATATGAGCCGGAACAACATAACGGTTGACAAAGTCCTGACCGACCTTGAACACGATAAGCTAATGGCAAGGAAGGCCGGTCAATATGGGGTAGCTAAGGGCTGCACAGAATTACAAGGCAAATATCTTGCAATGTTTACGGATAATACCAATATTACCGATACAATTAAGCAGCGTGAGCTTGACGAGCACGAAGCAAAGGAAGCCGAACGGCTTGCAGCAATACTGATAAGGGAAAAGATTGAAGAAGAGCATCGGGAGAAGATGAATAAAGCTGGATAGGGGAGTTTGACGAGAAGGAAAGGGCAAGAGCCATACGGATAGCTAATATCCACTTAAATAAAATAATAAGTCTTGGTTATTCCACTTCAGATTGCTTCACAAAGTGCTAAATCAACCTGACAAATGCCCATTAGCCTCTATTTCTTTCGGGCGAGGATAGACTTAACCTGCGTATCGCTCCACGGGACACCTGACCTTGTGGAGATTCCTTCTTCGTTTAGTTTTCGCGCTATAGTCCCGAAACCAAGCCGTTTTTCACCATGTGGCTTCCGGTAAAGCTCTTTGATTCTTTTAACGACCTTATCTTCGCCTGGATAATAGCCGTAGGGTTTTCGGCCTTCGCATCGGCCTGTTTTCCGTTTAGTGCGTTCACGGGCTGCACGCAGTTTCAGGACAATAACGGATTTTTCAAATTGTGATACCGCTCCAAGAACTTGACGGATAAGTGTTCGGGTAGGGTCATCATCACCTGTAGTCAGGTCAACGCCTGAATCGGCAGAGATAACACTAACGCCTAAATCCCTGAACCGGCCAAGTATCACCTCGCTGACCATCAGGTCACGGGCAAGCCGGTCGGCACGCTCCACCAGTACAATTTGAACTCCATTTGATTCAATATAATCCAACAACGCCGCAAGACCCTGTCGATGTTCAAGCTCTTTCGTGCCGCTAACGCCTTCGTCCCGATATTCACCTACTATTTCCAGACTGTTAGCTTTCGCATATTTGCGGATGGCTTCTCTTTGTCTTGGGAAACCGTCCTTATTGATTTGTCCCTTACCTGATACCCGAAGGTAGGCCAGGGCTTTCTTTTTTGTCTGTTTAGTCATAGTTTACTCCCACTTTACTCTAACATTTCGCCTGATTCAATAGCCATAAGCATTTGACGGCAGTTATTCTTACAATTTTGAGCAAGTTTGATATAGCTTGGCAGTGACTTGCCATTAAGATTTTCCTTTGTTGCAATTTGTCTGCAATGCTCAGCAAATACGTTGGCAAGCCCCTGATTTGTCAATTCGATTTTAGCACACCTGGATAGTAGTGGGTTCGCGTCTATCTGGTCGTCAAATAGCTGGGATTCACCTTGTTTTGTTGTCGTAAAGATAATGCAGACGTGACCTGGTATTCGCTCCAGAAGACCCAGCAGACGCCGTATAATGGCTTTACGTAGTCCGTGTGCTTCATTGATAATATAAGCCTTGCCGCCCTTACCTGGTGCAAGATAGTGCATATCCTGTTCAATCTTATCAACTTCGGCAATTGAAAGCTGGTCGGCACTGTCAAACTCATTGATGTAGAACTCATCAGCGCCTTGTGCCGCGATAATCCTGGCAATGGTAGTTTTCCCTGTCCCGCTGCTTCCGCTGACCCACCAGGCACGTCCACCCCAGCTTCGTGATAATAATGTTTTGATCTTCTTAACAGCTTTATCCTGTCCTAAAACTCCGTCAAAGTTTGACGGTCTGTATTTCTCGAATAATGTTTTCATTGTCCTTATCCTTATCACAAAGTGTTTTTTTCTTTTTAGTTATCCCGCGGCGCTGCCCTGGCCCATCATAAGACAGACCAGGGCTTTGCACCTTTGGGCCTACGCAACTGCAAGTGCTTCGTCCATTGTCAAAGTCTGATATTTGTCCCAGGGCCTGTAATTAAGCGCAGGCCTTGTCGGTAGTCCGCAGTTGTGACACCATTGCCCATGGCGCCTTGACCATCGAAAGCCAAAATCCTTTAGGGCTTGCCTGACCTCTGCACAGGGCTTGGATTCAAACTCGACCCATACCCACCTGCCTACTACACGCGCAGGCAGATTCTGCATTTTGCAGAACTCCAGGACTTCGATAATTGAGTGATTCGACTTGCTTTTTTGGGTTTGTTCTGTTAGTGTTTCCATTGTTTTAACCTCCTATGTAGGTTAGAACCACGGTCGGGGATGTTGTCGCATCGCCCGACCACTTTTCTTTTGTGACTTGCCGGTCAAGCCACTTCACTTATAAGTATAACACCTTATCAGCAAAAGTCAAGCATTTCTCTGGAAAAAATTGCAATATAATTCATAAGTGCTTATATTACAGTAACGTTACAAGCTAAATTTTTTTTATTTTTCTTTTATATAAGGCGCTGCCTAGCAAAATTCCAATGGCGTGACATTTACGCCGCCGGTGGTCTGCACAAGCTTTACCTGGACTTTACCATCACTTTTCTGAAACTAAGAAAAAAACCAGTTGTAACTTACAGAAAAGCCGGTGAAAACCTACGGGAAAGCAAAGCAAAAGACTGCAAACATACCCACAAAACAACCCTACGCATAGCAATAACACAGCAGACAGAACAAAGCGAAATTCCCTAAAATGGAGACCCCTATACCCCCCAAGCCCCCGCCCGTCTTGAAAATCATAAGCTGCCCAGAAATTTTTTTCATTTTTTTGAATTGTGGTGTTAGGGATGAGATTTTGGGGTAGGTACGGGTGTCGGTAGGCCGCAATGCCGTAGGGGATATATGTATTGTGCCGTGTATTATGAGTCCGAAAGTCAGTAGGAACTCCCGGACTCATACAGAATGCCTTACCATACCGCACGGCCACATCATTAACGCCTCTTAACGTACCTACTTACGTTTTTTGCCGGAGGCTGTGGTTATCCCTGCAACTGGGGTTTTCCGGCTGCCTCAAAAGGTGTTTCAACATCTGAATCTCCTTCCGCTAAGACATTATAGCAACTCTGTTATTATACTGCAAACCGAACCTCTTATTCTAATGCCTTTGTTGGAATAGGGATAACAGGATACATCGTACCCCCTTAAGGAGATTTCTTCTTTGGTGATGTAATCCGGGCCAAGCCAATCTAACATCAAAGGCGGCAGCCTTGCAAGTTCAAAGGTTTCATTTGTTGACCCCAAAAAGCCGTGAGGCCTTTTGAGGGTCATGTTTTTTCAAGTGTCTTTTTCTTATAGGGCCTTGATGACAAGTGCTATCTCTTGCCCTTCCAGATATTCCTTACATTCTGATTCTGATCTCAAGCCATCCGTCTTACCCTCGTCAGGGGTACTCGTGCTTCGTAGCGGAGCCGCTTCGCAGAGTAGCATACGATGTTTACCTGCCTGTGGCTGGTTCCTTGGCATCCCAATATTAATGGAAACTTTTATTTGACTTACTCTTCCCGGGCTATATAATCCGATATATTATGTAACTGGAAATAAATATGACGGGGAATAGGTATATTGCTGGCTTAGCAGTTACCTATGTGTCGAAAATGGGGCGGTACTTGGTTAGCGTTTGGGGGCACATAGAAAGGACAATCCCGCGGTAGTTTTTTTGCAGTTCCCCTCAAACGTTCTCGGTTGAGTTGTTGCGGATGCGCGAAACTCTTCGTTATCAGAAAATAACCTGGACAATTTTTTATAATCAGGGGTCTTTGTAAAAATGCTGAGCGGAGGACAAAAACCTGATAGAGAGACTGGAATCGATATCTTAGGCGATGTTCCATGGGGCACACACATTTGTCTGTTTTACAAAACCGAGAAAGATTTAATTGATATTCTGATACCCTACTTTAAAGCCGGCCTGGAAAACAATGAGTTCTGCATGTGGGTAACTTCGG
>CAZZHL010000214.1:0-4825 GCA_964653945.1 uncultured Pirellulales bacterium | reverse complement strand
AAAAATCTACGATACCAGAAAAACGCTCCCCGGCTGGCGAATCCTCGAAAAGTATGCTGTCCGCTGTGGTGGCGGGCATAATCATCGCCTGGGGCTTTATGATGGAATCCTGATTAAGGACAATCATCTCGCACAGCTCGGAAGAAACTTTCAGCCGAAGCTCAAAAAAATCGTTTGTGAGGCCAGAAAGGTAAAGGACATTAAGTTCATCGCTGTAGAAGTTGACCATGTTGATGACCAGCTTAATTATGTATTGGAAATTCCGGGCGTCGACATCGTATTGCTTGACAATATGGGACAGTGGCAGTTGAAACACGCTGTCGAAATGCGGAATAAAATGCGCGGAAAAGGCAAAAAACCGCTGCTTGAGGCCTCAGGCAACATTACACTAAACAGTGTTTCAGCCATCGCCCAGTGCGGTGTTGATAGAATCGCCGTCGGTGCAATCACTCACTCGGCAGCAGCAGTCGATATCGCCCTCGACAGGTAAGCAAAGCCATGGGAATTTTGCCACGAAAAAGCACAAAAGGTTTTTAGTTTGTCTTCTTCCCATCAAACAGGAGTATAGATATAGAATATACTATCAAACAACTTTGTGATATCGTTAGAGAAATTAGTTTTGATATACATCGATATCTTCGGAGCGGTTATCTTGAAAAAATCTATGAGAATGCCTTATTTCACCGTTTGAAAAAGAACGGTATTAAGGTTGAGCAACAGTATCCGCTAAGTGTATATGACGAAGATGGAACATTGTTAGGAGATTTCTATACAGATCTGTTTGTTGAGGGCAGATTAATAGTTGAAATAAAAGCCTGTAAAACGCTGGCTAATGAACATATTGCGCAACTTCTTGGTTATCTTAGAGCTTCTCGAATCGAAGACGGACTTCTAATCAATTTTGGTGCACAGAAGCTACAAATAAACAAATACGTACTTAGTAAAGAATTATGATTTACCTTTTTGTGTGTTTTGAGCCTTTTTGTGGCTAAATAATTATGCCAAAAAACGACCTGCCCTTCGATAAACTCAGGGCGGTGAGCAACGTCGAACCGCTGAACCCGGATAAAATAAGGGCAAATCTAAACACAAAGCGCATCGGCAAAAAAATCCTCGTCTATAACAGCACTTCAAGCACCAACGATATTGCCGCCGAATATGCAGCGAACAAGAAAAACAACGGCCTTGTCATCTTTGCTGAAGAACAAACGGCTGGCCGAGGCCGGGCCGGCGCAAAATGGATGAGCGGACGAGCAGACAGTATCCTCTGCTCAATCGTTCTGACCAAGACCAATAGCAGCTCCGAGTTACTGTCTTTAACATTAGCTGTCGCCGTTGCCGAAGCCATCGGAGATATCGGTGGCAAACCTGCAAAAATTAAATGGCCGAATGACATAATTCTAAACGGTAGAAAAATAGCTGGTATCCTGCTCGAATCTAAAACTTGTAACAGTCACACTGCTTATATCCTCGGTATCGGAATAAACTGCCACCAGAAAGAAAATTCCTTCCACCCCGATTTACAACTAATCGCCACAAGCATCGACATTGAAACCCGAACATCATGTGACCGCAACTCACTTGCAAAAAGATTGCTTTATTCAACAGACCATTGGCTTCAAGTCGCAGAGAAAAACAGCAAGAAAGTAATCAACTGTTGGCGCCAGTTAAGCACCCTTTTAAATCAAAGAGTAACACTTATCTTCAATGGCAAAAAATTCAGTGGCAACTGCATTGGTATTGACCCTGAGAAAGGTCTAATCATGCAGCTGGATACCGGCGGAGTCAGAATGTTCGACGCCGCACATACCACTATCGCAAAGTGATTGAATCTGTATAATCATATATGAGGTCAAAGATATGGCAGAAAAATTTGATGTTGCAGTAATAGGCAGCGGGCCGGGTGGTTATGCAGCCGCTATCAGATGTGCGCAAAGAGGCGCTTCAGTAGCCCTAATAGAAAAAGAATTTATTGGAGGCACCTGCCTGAATTGCGGATGTATCCCATCGAAGACACTTCTTGCCTCCGCCCATACTCTGCTTTCGATAAAGCACGCTGCGATGATGGGAGTTGACGTTGCATCAGCCACCCCCAATTGGCCGAAAATGCAGGAAAGAAAAAACGCGATAGTTTCCGGATTTCGCAAGGGCCTGACAGGACTACTGCAGGCCAATAAAATAAAAATATTTCAGGGCAGGGGCATTATTACCGCACCAGGCCAAATCAAAATCGTCTCTGATACCACCTCGTCACAAATACAAGCGGATAAAATTATCCTCGCTACCGGCTCACAGCCAATACAGCTTCCAAACATACCTTTTGATGGTCAGACCGTTATCAGCAGTTATGAAACCCTCGAACTGCAGCAGATTCCAAAATCAATGGTCATCGTTGGTGGCGGAGTCATCGGCTGCGAAATGGCTTGTATATATGCCACTGTGGGTGCAAAAGTAACTATTGTTGAGGCGCTTGACCGATTGGTACCAATGGAGGACGAATGGGTCGGACGATTAATAGCACGAGAGCTAAAAAAACTCGGCATTGATTCTCTAACCAATCAAAAAGTCGTTTCTGTAGATAAAACTGATGGGTTGGCAAAGGTATCTTTGGAAAATGGCCAGACCATCGATGCAGAAAAAGTGCTCGTTTCAGTCGGACGAAGACCGGTCGTCGATAAAGAAACCATCGAAGCTCTTAATTTTAAAATGTCCGGTTATGCAATCAAAGTCAACAGTAAGATGGAGACCAACGTTCCCGGCATCTATGCTATTGGTGATGCTGTAGGTACAACATACTTAGCTCACGGCGCCTTTGCCGAAGCCGAGGTTGCAGCAACAAATGCAACAGGTGGTGATGAAAAAATAGCTGACTATTCGTTTATACCGCGAGCTGTTTATACGTTTCCGGAAATTGCCTCTGTCGGAAAAACTGAACAAATCTGTAAGGAGCAGGGCCTTGATATTTCTGTCGGAAGCTCGTTCTTCAAGGCAAACGGCCGAAGTGTCGCACATAACGAGACCGTTGGCGAAATCCGTGTCATCAGAGATAAATCAACTAACAAAATTATCAGCGTTATAATGGTCGGTGCTATGGTAACCGAGCTAATAGCTGCCGCCAGAGTACTCCTGGGAACAACTGAAGAAATCACTCGTTTAAGCTTTCCACACCCAACCGTCTCAGAGGTACTAAAAGAATCCATAGAAGACACTTTCGGCCTAAGCTTGCACAATCCACCAAAGATATAATGCACGGCACTTTGTTGTTTTTTGTAAACATTAAGTTAATTTAATGGTTGTTTGTTATATTGCGTCCTATATATACGCATACATAGGCTATGTGGGCATAATAGATGTTTACAAAAAACAACGTGCTGTTAAAATGAGCAGTTTATCGATTATTGACACAAAATCATTATTCAAAAATCTAACCATCTCTATTACAACCCGTTAGGTGAAAATATATTTAGTTTTTTATCTTTGTTTGTTTTACTGGTATATGATTTGCGAGTAATCTTAAAACCTTTTTTAAGGTTTTAAGGATTTTGGGTGGAGCATCCTAAAACTTTAATCATATATTGTTTTGTGGATTTTTTTGATTTTGCGCTTTTGGCATCTGAGTGGCTGCAATGCGGCGATCCGTGCGATCCCGATTGCCAGTGAAGATGCAAAAGGACAGAAGGTAGTAGGATCCAGCGGGTTCCCAAACCGCCTACGCTTCTCCTGCTGGTTTGGGTGCTCTTTAAGGATAAAACGCAGAGTATAAACTTGTAAGGAATTTTATACTCAAACTATGGGCTGACTTAGTCAGCCCTTTTTTATTTATCCCTACAAGCTCTACATTGGAAGATAAACCTGTGCAATCAGCTTAATATGGTGTTAAAATTAAATCTGTGAAATCTATAGCTGAAAAAACAAAAAGTTATCCTTTGAGTTTTATCGATTGCGGCCTTAGCAATTACAGGGAAATTCTGCAACTACAACAGGAAATGCAAGAAAAAAAACGCCAGAACGAGATACCTGATACTGTTTTAATCGTTGAACATACTCCCGTGATTACCCTCGGCGCCCGACAGAGCGCGAACAAGCTAAAAGCGAGCTGTGATGAGCTTGCTGAACGCAATATCGATGTAGTTGAAAGCCGCAGAGGCGGTGGTACTACAGCGCACAATCCCGGCCAATTGGTCTTTTACCCGATTTTGAATCTAAAGCAGCTTGGTCTTGACATCAGCGCATATATTAGAAAACTTGAGGAAATTGGTATTAAGCTGCTTGAGCAATTAGGTGTGAGTGCAGAAAGGCAAAAAGGTTTCCCCGGCTTGTGGGTTAAAAATAAAAAGATTGCTTCTATCGGTGTTCGGGTCTCGAAATTTGTTACATATCACGGTATGGCCATAAATATTCAAAATGACCTGAGCATCTTTGATTTTATTATCCCATGCGGCATGGAGAACATAGAAATGACTTCGGTCCTGAAAGAAACCGGCAAGCGACATCCAATGAACCAGGTAAAGGAAAAACTGAATGAGTTACTTATAAAGCATTTTTACAATGAGCACACTTTCCAGCCAATTGTCAGACACAATACGAAAAGCAAATTGCCTCCATGGCTTCGCAGGCCTTTACCAGCCGGCGAAACTTTTCATCATACCGTGCAAGTGTTAAGCTCGCTGGGTCTGGAAACTATATGCAACAGTGCAAACTGTCCCAATCGAGGTCAGTGCTGGGAAAGAGGCACCGCAACAGTCTTGATATTAGGTAATATCTGCACGCGGAATTGTAAATTCTGCTCGGTAGCCGTTGGCAAGCCCGCCCTGCCGGACCCAAC
>CAZZHL010000213.1:0-4882 GCA_964653945.1 uncultured Pirellulales bacterium | reverse complement strand
CGAGCCAGCGGACGTCTTCTATAATCGAGTCGATGTATTCCTGCTCTTCTTTTACGGGATTGGTATCATCGAATCGCAGATTACAGGTGCCGCCGAATTCTTCCGCGATGCCGAAGTTCAGGCAGATACTTTTGGCATGGCCGATATGCAGATAGCCGTTCGGCTCAGGCGGAAATCGAGTTGCGACCCGGCCATGCCATTTATTTGTCTTTATATCTTCAGCCACTATCTGCCGAATAAAGTCAAGCTTAGTATTTGAATTATCATCAACCATATTTTAAAAACCTTCCGGATGTTTGGTAACACTATAGTTCATTTTTTAGTGTATCATAGCTATTTAAGCCAATCAAACATATTTAATACTTACACTCTGAGTCCTTGACAACATAAGCTGTGTAGCTTAACCTGTTTATTCTATATACTTTTTATAACTGATGAGAAATCATAAGCTATGCCTGAGAAAGTAGTAACACGTTTTGCGCCATCGCCGACGGGGTATCTGCATGTCGGTGGAGCCAGGACCGTTCTATTTAACTGGCTGTATGCGAGGCGGATGGGCGGGACGTTTATCCTGCGCATCGAGGATACCGACCAGAAGAGAAACACGCCGACCGCAATCCGGCAGGTAATCGAAGACCTTCGCTGGCTCGGCATTGATTGGGATGAAGGCCCGGAAGTTAAGGGACCGAATGGGCCGTATTTTCAGTCCCAGCGGCGGGAAATCTACGATAAATACATAAAAAAACTTATCGATGAGCAAAAGGCATACTGGTGCTTTGAGACACTGGAAGAACTCGATGCACTACGCAAAGAAGCTGAAGCACAAAAGAAAAACTTCATCTATCCTCGACCAAAAGAGTTTCCCGATGAAAGCGATGTCAAGAAAGCAGCAGCCGATGGCAAGGCCGTTACCGTGCGTTTTGCCATCCCGCGGGATAAACCAATCGTAGTTACCGATGAGGTTCGCGGCGAGGTTACGTTTGCTCCGGAGGATATCAGCGATTTTATCATACGAAAAAGCGATGGCTTTCCCACGTATAACTTTGCATGTGTGGTTGATGACTATTTGATGAAGATAACACATATTATCCGCGGCCAGGAACACCTGATGAATACGCCCGGCCAGCAGGAATTATGGAAAGCCCTCGGGTTCGGAGAGCCGCCGAAATATGCTCATATGTCCGTTACCATAAGTGAAGGAGGCGGAAAACTCTCCAAGCGAGAGCGGCCAAAAGCACTTCGTAAAGCCATAAGAGCAGGAGAAGATTCCGCCACACGAATGGCGGATAAAATTGACCAGCAGAAATTAGCTGAAGCAGGAAATCTCAGCGCCGAAGAATTAGAGTCTTTCATAAAAGGCAAGACTATGCCGGATATGCCCGCCATCGATGCGATGGCAAAATATCTAAATGTGCAGCTGCCGGAGATAAATATCGTTGATTTCTTCAAAAGCGGCTATCTGCCGGAGACGATGGTGAACTTCCTTGCGCTATTAGGCTGGAATCCCGGGGATGAGCGGGAAATTATGACAGCGGATGAGCTGGTTAGCAGCTTTGACCTTTCGCGTCTGACAAAATCCAACAGCTTGTTCGACCGTCAGAAACTAATGGCCTTTAATACCGAGCATATCAAAATGGTTAGCAAGGAAAAACTACTTCAGCATTTTAAGGATTACCTGAAAGTCATTGAATCCCCTGTTATTGAAGCTGATGACGAACAGCTTGAGAAAATTATAGAATTGTGTGCTGGTGCAAGGACATTAGCAGATATTGAGCGCAAAAGCAGATTTCTTTTTATTGGTGACGAGCAGGTTCAGTACGATGACAAGGCAGTAAGAAAAGTCCTATTAAAAGATGACGGCCTGGCTGCTTTGGCAATTGTTCGTGATAAACTTGCGGCTATGGAGCAGTTTACCGAACAGGCCATTGAGGATATGCTTCGAAGCCTGGCTGAAGAAAGGCAGGTCGGACTCGGTAAAGTCGCCCAGCCGTTGCGCGTGGCTCTATGCGGAACAACGGTCAGTCTGCCAATCTTCGATTCCGTCCAGATGTTAGGTAAAGAAAATACCCTCAAAAGAATAAATATCACTGTAAAAAAATTCACAATAGAGTCAAAGGAAGGAAAAAGTTAGGAATGTCATTATTAGTAACCGGCTCGATAGCGATTGATACGGTCAAGACGCCGCATGGTGTCAGTGAGAACTGTATCGGCGGTTCGGCTGTGTATTTCAGTATGGCAGCGAGCTTCTTTTGTCCGGTTCGATTAGTCGGCGCAGTCGGGGCAGACTGTCCGTTTGATTTTGCCAAAGTTTTTGCCGGCAGAAATGTTGACTTAACCGGTCTGGAGGTAAGAGAAAACAGCAAGACATTTCGCTGGGGCGGGTCATACGCTGAAAATATGGACAGCCGGACAACGGATTATATTGAATTAAATGTCCTTGCAGAAGAGCCGCCTGCCGTGCCTGCTGAATTTAGCGATAGTAAATTTGTCTTTCTGGCAAATACAGCACCGAATCTACAGCTCAAATTACTAAATCAAATTGGCAACCCTGCTTTCGTGGCTGCGGATACAATGGATTTCTGGATTGAGGGACAGCCGGAGGATGTGAAAACACTGCTGAAGAAAATTAACTGCCTGATAATCAACGAAGACGAGGCAAGATTGCTGGCGAAAGAACATAATTTAATAAAAGCGGCAGAGAAAATCCTGGATATGGGTACGGATGTGGTGATTATTAAAAAAGGCGAATCTGGTTCAGTGATGTGCAATGCGGATGGAGACAAATTCATTCTGCCGGCCTATCCGGCCACCGAGGTCAAAGACCCTACCGGCGCCGGTGACAGCTTTGCAGGAGGATTTATGGGCTATCTGGCGCAAACCGGCGAGACCGACTTTGCCACATTAAAAACGGCGGTTGCTTATGGTACAGTTGCTGCTTCATTTACTATCGCCGGATTTTCACTGGACGGATTAACCGCAATAGATAAAACCAATATTGACGATAGATTTGAAACACTACGAAAGTGCACAAGTTTTTAACCGGTGAAAAATAAAATGCGAGTATTTATAGCGATAGATATTGGCGAGAAAATCAGAAGGGGCTTGGCCAATTTGCAAAGCGAATTGCAGAGCAAAGTTGATATTAAAAAAAGTGACGTCAAGTGGGTAAATCCAAAGAACATACACCTTACATTGAAATTTTTGGGCGAGATTAGAGACAAGGATATCGTTGATGTCTGCAATATTACTAAAGAGGCGTCCGGCAGGCACAAAAGCTTTGAATTGGATGTAGAATCGGTTGGCTGTTTCGGCGGCAGAAATCCAAGAGTTTTATGGGTTGGTATGGGCAAAGGATGTGATAATCTGTTAGAATTGCAAAAGGACCTTGAACAACAGTTGGATTCGGCCAGCTGGCCTGCTGAAAAGAGGGAATTTTCCGGCCATCTGACCCTTTGCAGAATAAGAAACCCGAAAGCAGGTGCCAAGCTGGCGCAAATAAGTGAGGCTTATAAGGATTTTAAGCTCGGCAGTTTCCCGGCTGAGTCGGTTACGGTTTACCAGAGCCAGTTGACACCAAGCGGCCCTATGTATACTGTGTTAGGTAATTACAAATTAAGCTAAAAACGTAGAGCTGAAAATGCAAAACCAAAGCTCAAAACTTAAAACTGAGTTGAAGCATAGAGCATATCAATATTCTATTAAAATAAGGGGAAAAGTAATTTTTGAATTTCAAACTATGGTTTTTGGCTTTTAGTTTTAAGCTTTTAACTTCTTAGGACAGGAGAAAGGTAAAATGGTAAAGACAAAGAAAATCGAAACAGTGACAAAAGCAACCAGCAAAGTAGAGGCCCTGCACCGTGTTATTGCACAGATTGAGAAGCAATACGGCCAGGGTGCAATTATGCAGATGGATGAGCACAAGTACGCTAAAATTGAGGGCATATCGACCGGCTCATTATCGCTGGATATCGCTCTCGGCGGTGTCGGTATTCCGCGAGGCAGGGTTACCGAGCTGTTTGGGCCGGAGTCCTCCGGCAAGACCACTCTGGCACTTCATATAATTGCAAGCGCTCAACGTGCAGGCGGGGTAGCGGCATTTATAGACGCCGAACATGCGATGGACCCGACCTGGGCAAAAAAGTTGGGTGTCGATGTCAGCAGCCTGTTGATAAGCCAACCCGACAGCGGCGAACAGGCACTTGAAATCACCGAGATGCTAATCAGGTCCAATTCTGTCGATGTTATAGTTGTTGATTCGGTTGCTGCACTTACACCAAAAGCGGAAATTGAAGGTGAGATGGGTGACAGCCACATGGCGCTTCAGGCAAGATTAATGAGTCAGGCGATGAGAAAGCTGACCGCTGTTATTAACAAGAGCAAAACCGCTCTTGTCTTTATAAATCAAATCCGTATGAAAATCGGTGTGATGTTCGGCAACCCGGAGACAACACCCGGCGGCAGGGCATTGAAATTCTACAGTTCTGTACGGCTTGACCTAAGGCGAATTACCACCTTAAAAGACAGCACTGGTGCCATAGGCAGCAGGATACGGGCCAGGGTGGTAAAAAATAAAATCGCACCGCCTTTCCGTGACAGTGAGTTCGACCTTATGTTCGACAGCGGAATCAGCTACGAAGGCGATTTAATAGACCTTGGAATTGGCTGTGAAGTAATCGAAAGAAGCGGAGCGTGGATAAACTACGGTGATATGCGATTGGGCCAGGGTAGAGAGAACGCAAAAAAATTCTTAGCTGAAAACAAGGACTTGTGCAAAGAAATAAAAAACAAAATCATCGCTGCTAAAGGATTAGTGTGATTTGCCAAACGTATTTCGCTTCACGAGATACAAAATACGATATATGAAATGTTAAGCGCAAAGCAA
>CAZZHL010000212.1:0-4882 GCA_964653945.1 uncultured Pirellulales bacterium | reverse complement strand
GGTGTGCTCTTTTGGTTATATACGCCGCCGCCCGCGTAGGCGTAATTTTTCGTAATAGTGCAGTTTACGATTTTGGCCTTGTTGGCCTCGTTGTATATAGCCCCGCCTTTTTCAACTGCCGAGTTGCTGACAAACGCGCAATTTACTATAGCGGGGTTGCACTCTGGCAAGTGTATTCCTGCACCGCTATCTCCCGCAAAGTTGTCTGCGAATTTGCAGTTGATTAGCTTAGGGTTACCTCTCCAGAAATATACTGCGCCACCGAACAGTGCTGAATTATGTTTGAAGATGCAGTTAGCGATGGTCGGACTGCCGGCTTTGCAATATAAACCGCCGCCCTGTGTTGGTAGTTGTCGTTCCGGCCATCTGCTGTTGTCATCACGAGCATTGCCAGCGGTAATTATGAATCCATCAAGCAGGGCAGTTTCATCTGTT
Source organism: uncultured Pirellulales bacterium (assembly GCA_964653945.1). Taxonomy (GTDB): domain Bacteria; phylum Planctomycetota; class Phycisphaerae; order Sedimentisphaerales; family Anaerobacaceae; genus CAZBWE01. The sequence goes on along the minus strand of CAZZHL010000212.1, from coordinate 4,447 downwards.
CCGCTGGCCGTAACTACGTGGGCCACATTATCAGACCGCGTGGGATCATTCAGGAGCATCGCCGAATTATTCATCTTTATGGCGTCATTTCCTTTCAAGTCACCGCTCAGAATCGTTTCATTGGCCAGAGGGTCGCTGCCTTCCCATCCGCTGCCTCCGGTCGGAAACCCTCCATAAATTGCCACACCACTTTTGAGTGTAAACGTTGCCATACGTTCGCCTTTGGCTGGTTTCCTGCCCTGATTAGGTTTATAAATACCGCGTGCAACCCAAATCTGGTCTCCTTTCGATGCAACGGCCAATGCATCCTGCAGATACTTATATGCCTTGTCCCAGGTTGTCCCGTCGCCTGTTTCGTCTGCAGAGGCATCAACATAAATGTATTTGCCTTGGGCCGGATTGTATTTTCTTTGGGGCTGATGCTCGGGAATCGCCACAGCGGTCGATACCGGCTCAACAAGAAGCTTAATTGTTAACCCGTTTGGGTCCCATCCGTTTGGGTCGCCTATGTAAACTGCAAAACCTATATTGCTGAGGATTTCACCTTTACCAGAAAGATTTGTTGCTGATATAGCATTTGGCTCCGCATTTTCTCCAAAACCAATACGCATAGGCCTAAACCCGCCGTGTCTTCCGTCACAGCCAACACGGGCACCAACATATAATTGGCCACCGGCATCTGAAGTTGTTTTGCCATCAATTGATATCAGAGTAAACTTCAGGGCAAAATGGTCATATTTGCCAACGTTTACCCCAAACAGAGGGTCATTGGAATCATCGAATTTGTTATGTTTGTTACGAGCCATCGAAAGAAAAGACTCGCCTGGTTTCACCCCTGGGAAATGAACCTCATACTCTATGCCCGGTCCTGAAACGTCTCTTTTGGCGATAATACTGGCTGTTGCATCGAGTTGGTAAGTGCCAACATCCAACATCATTAGTCCTTCATCTGAAAGAGTGAAATCTTCTGCGGTAAGCGGACCTATAAGGACCAGGGTCAATAACAGTGCCGTTATTGGCGTTGCCGGATGAGTGATTTTCTTCATATTTTTGCCCTCCGCATAACTCACCTTCGCTCTATAGGGGGCGAATTCCGGTTATGCTTTACTTGATTAACTATACACTGTTGACGCGCATTTTGCAAGACTTTTCCCGGATTATCGTTTTTTCGCCAGCGAACCTATTCAGGACGTTTTATCCAGCAGTTTTTTTCGTTGGAGGATATGGAAGTAGTGCTGAGCGAAACGGTGGGCTTCGTCTCTTACGTACTGCAGGAGCTTGCGAACAGGCGAGTGGACGGGCAATTTCAAAGGTTTTGAGCTTCCCTGCAGGTAAATATCTTCCTCTCGCTTGGCAATCGAGGCGATTTTTATAGCCGGCGCACCCATTTCTCTCAAAGCTGCTTCAGCAGCGTGTAAATGACCCCGTCCTCCGTCGATTAAAATAAGGTCCGGCCAGAGCTCTTCACCCCGCAGGGCGTATTTGTATCGGCGTTTGACGACTTCGGCAATCATTGCATAATCATCGATACCTTTTACGCTTTTTATTTTGAATCGCCGATAGCCGCTCTTAAACGGCCTGCCATCGATGAATTTAACAAGAGAACCTACTGCTTCGGTTCCTGCAATGTTGGCCACGTCGATACCCTCGATAATCCTGACGGGCTGAGGGCTTTGCAATATTTCCCGCAGCTTCAGCAGGGCCTCGGCAGGGTCGGCTGCAAAAACCTCCGGCTGGACGTCTTCGTCAGGCAGGCCTCGGCGGTCAAGCCGTTCAATCAGCCGGATACGGTCGCGAAACATCGCCGCTTTCTCATACTGGAGGTTCTCGGCTGCCTCGGCCATCTGCTTTCGCAGCTGGCGCAGGATTGTCGAACGCTTCGACCGCAGAAATTTTATAAAATCACGAATGATTCTTTTGTATTCAGCTTTGGCAATTTTGGCTGCACAGGGGGCGGCACATTGCTTTATGCTGTATAAAATGCACGGCCGGAAAAATTTGCACTTCGGGTCATTTTCTCTGATATCCAGGTTACAGGTTCGAAACTTGAATATTTTCTGCAATTCCACCATAACCAGCCGCAGTTCCTTTGCGCTGGCGAAGGGCCCGAACAACCTGCTGCCGGTTGGCCGAGGTTTTCGAGTGATATATACGCCCGGAAAAGCTTCACCTGTAGTAATTTCCAGATATGGAAAGGTCTTGTCATCAACAAGGTCTGTATTATAAGGCGGCCGAATATCCTTAATCAGACGGGCTTCTTTTAAGATTGCATCGACTTCTGTCTCGGTTTCCAGAAAGTCGACGGTTTTGGTTTTACTGAGCATCTCAGCGATTTTTGGCCCGCGTGAGGCGGTAAGGCCGCTGGCTGGCTGAAAATAGCTGGCCACTCGTGACCGCAGATTTTTGGCCTTGCCGATGTAAAGGACTTTGTCGCCCGCTGCCTTCATAAAATAGAGACCCGGGCCGGTCGGAAAATCCTTTATTTGCCGGCGAATCGCCTCAAACCTGTCCCGCCTGCCTCGGCAAGCCGAAGGCGGGACGGGAGCGAGGTCGAGGGATCGGTCTTTTTTACTTTCAGAGGCCATCGTGTTGTATTTTAGCTTTGCGAGGTAGCTGAAAAAAGGGTTTTCTGTCTTTTTTGCTGAAAGCATTTGCTAATTAGCTCCAGAGCGATACAATTTGCCCCGTTAGAAAGCTACCCCCCTTTGGGTGGGGTAAAAAATATATAGCGAAGGTGAGGTTAAATCCTCGGCCTAGCTTTCTCCGCAAGGAGTCCCAAGGACTAACGGGGTTTGCTCTCTAATTTCAAGCTGTTCGGTAACAAGTGTTGATTATGCAGCGTAAAATCGATTTAAAACCCGGCCAGACTATCGTTTTTATAGGCGACAGCATAACCGATATGGGTAGAAGCCAGCTGGCTTACAGTCCTCTTGGCGCCGGTTTCGTGTATTTTGTGGGCAATTTGCTTTTGGCAAAGTATCCGCAGTTGAATCTTAACATTATAAACACCGGCATCAGTGGTAATACCGCCCGGGACCTGAAAAGCCGTTGGGAAAAAGATTGTCTTGAGCATAAGCCGGACATTTTGAGCGTCCTTATCGGTATAAATGATTTATACCGCCAATATAACGAGGCCGAAAAACTTACTGAAACTGTATACCCCAATGAGTATGAAACAACATACAGGCAGTTGCTTTCACTCGTAAAACAAAAATCTAACAGCCAGCTTGTGTTAATTGAGCCGTTTATGTTTTGTGATGACAAAGAAAATAAGATTTTTAAAGACTTGCGAACCTATATTCGGATAGTTCATAAGCTGGCTGAAGAATTTGATGCTGTTTTAGTGCCGCTGCAAAGCCGGATTGATGAACAAATCAAGCAAATACCACCTGAAAAATGGTCAGACGATTCGGTCCATCCCTACACCTGGGCGCATGCATGGATAGCATGGCGATGGTTTGAAGCAACAGATATTTAAATTTTTGTTTGTAAGAAAAAATTTTTTCACTATAGATTCAGTAGCCACAAGGGTTAAGAAAAAAGATTAATATTTTTACAAAAAAATTCTGACTTTAGTCTTTACAGCTTATCAAATTACCATTAGTCTGCCGATACTGAGTTTAGCAGCCTCGTTACTATATCTGGAGTAATTCCTTATTCCTCTTACTACATGTTGTGGTATCAGCCACTTTCGTTTTAGAGTTGGGAGATACGTAAATGTCTTATAAGTTCGAGCCTGAGAATCCCTTCAAGAATCAAAAGTCACAAACCAAAACAGCTGTACAAAACCACCAATCGAAGGGTTTGGAAATAGAGCATTTCTTTTCAACCCCCGGCTTGCATCCTTTTGAGCAGCTTGAATGGGAGATGCGTCCTGCCAAGATTATGAGCGATAGCGGCCAGGCAATCTTTGAGCAGGACAATATAGAAGTTCCCGTATCCTGGAGCCAGTTGGCAATAAAGGTTGTGGCGAGTAAATACTTTTACGGCGATATCGGCTCCGGCCAGAGGGAGCATTCGGTAAAACAGCTTGTCCATCGAGTTTGCATGGCCATCGCTGACCGAGGCAAAAAGGATGGTTACTTTGCTACCGGTAAAGATGCCGAGACCTTCTACAATGAGTTGACCTGGCTGTGTGTAAATCAATATGGGGCATTTAATTCACCTGTGTGGTTTAATGTAGGTCTTTTTGATGTCTATGGTATAGCCGGCAGTAAACATAATTACCATTGGGACCAGCAGTTGCAGACCGCAGCTGCCTGTGAAAACAGCTACGAATACCCGCAGGCATCGGCCTGTTTTATCCAGTCGGTTAAGGACTCAATGCAAGATATAATGCGCCTGGCGACGAGTGAGGCGATGCTCTTTAAGCATGGTTCCGGCACAGGAACAGACCTTTCTACGCTGCGAAGCAGCAGAGAGAAGCTCTCCGGCGGAGGCAAACCAT
>CAZZHL010000211.1:1672-4902 GCA_964653945.1 uncultured Pirellulales bacterium | reverse complement strand
CCCTCGAACTTGCCGAAAATCATCTTACCAGCCGAGGTCTGAAGCGAGCTGGTTACACTAACGATCAATTCCCGCCCAATCTTATTGCGCGCGCCTTCAACAACGACCATCGTCCCATCTTCAAGATAACCAATACCCTGCTCCGCTTCTTCACCGGGCTTTATGATTTTGACCCCCATTGTTTCGCCCGGCAAAATGACGACCTTTAGAGAACTGGCCAAATCGTTTATATTCACTACATCAACCGAACGCACATGTGCAACCTTGCTAAGGTTATAATCCGTCGTTGCCAATCTCCCATTGCAGTGCTTCGTAAACACCATTAACTTCTGGTCGACACCTTTCGCTTCCTCAACCTCCGGAACCACGGAGTCATCAATAACCACGTCCATGATAGGATTCATCCTCATCTTGTTAAGAACATCAAGTCCCCGCCTGCCGCGGTTACGCTTGAGCTTATCAGCCGAATCAGCTATCAATTGCAGCTCACCGAGAACAAAACGCGGAACAACCAATGGAGCATCGAACATTTTACTTTGACACAGATCCACAATTCGCCCGTCAATTATCACCGATGTGTCCAAAACCAACGGCCTGGCGCCTTTGGTCTGTTTGGTAAATTGAACATAAGGAACTACAAAACGCACATCATCCTTGGTCCGCATCACAACGCTGATGGTAAGAAAGCATATACATATGCCAGTCATCCATTTGATTGCCTGAAGAGATATCGGACTTAACTGCAGTCTATAAATCTCATCTATCAGGTCGATAACCTGTGCCAATCCCCAGCTGAAAAACATCCCAACTAAAAGTCCAAAAAACACTCCCGCCAGAGCTGCCAGAGATTTCTTTGGCGTAAAAATATCAACAAGAAAGGCCAGCACCGCCAATACTGCGCCGCTCACAAGGATTACAAAAAAATTCCTTCTGCCTTCTTCGCCGGCAATCTCTTCCACGCTTAAATTAAGAATTAAAACTGCGACAATCATTACCAGAAACAGGCATCTAAACATCCAGACTAACATAGCTATTAACCTCCAAATTATGACATAACTCTTTTATTTATAATTGCAGCTATTATACCCTGTATATAAATTATTATCAATAATTGTATTTTCACAGACACAAATTTTTCTCCCTCCGTTTAAACACGGCCTTATCCAGTTAGAAATTTCCCCGGATTTATTGGCCGAATGTTTCCCACTTTAGAGCTTCTAAAGGGGAAATCCTCCCCCATAATATGATACACGAGCCGTAAAAACAACCAGGGCCTGTATCGATTCGTTCGATACAGGCCCCGAATAGGTGCATACTCATTAGCTAACCAATACTTTTAGAAGTATTAGCGTTTCCTGCGAATACGGAGCAGGCTCAATCCACCAAGACCCAACAGAGCAATTGTTGCCGGCTCAGGGGTTAGGTAAGCTGCGTCAAAGTAAGTAGTCACTGGTCCTACGTAACCACCACTTTGAACGAAGAGGAAAAACTCACAGTACACATCAGAGACGTTATAACCAGCGTCCAAAATATCTTGATACTGAGCTTTATACGGTGCGAGGTCCCAGGTAACATGTTGCGTGGCGTCCAACCCGAGCCAAAGGCTGTCACCTGTATCACCAGCCCACATTCCATTCCCTTCCCCAGCTGCGTTTTCGCCGCCAGCGTTGAAAATCAATAGAATTTCGCTATACGGGTCTGTTAATGGGTCACCATCATCTATCCATTCGGCAGTTAACCGTGTCACGTCTATTTCGAGCATATCGACATTGCTATCCATAAACCAGGGTACCAAAGTCTCAGAACCGAAAATATCCACATCCGTATTACTATAACCCTGCAACTTAAGCCCTAGAACAGGTGTCCAACCGCCGGCGCCAGAGATTGTCTTGAGAGCCACACCGCCCAGAGTAACCCCATTAGTACTGCTGAAGCCGTACAGGACGTCATCGCCCGCGTTCCCTTGTGACCAATGGTCGAAGCACCTTTCCCAGTTGCCTATCAAAAGGGGCACAGCGGGATCAGGATCAAAGGGAATCTCTCCGTAGCTGGTGGCTGCCAGGGCTAATGCTAAGACACAAACAAAAGATATTAACTTTGTAAACATAATACTCCTCCTCTTTACTTAAAAACTTAAACACACTTTTTTTGGCTACAAGCCAAAATATTCGTCGTTTTCAACAAGCATCAACACATCTTACCACCGGTTGTGCTTGTCTCAAACAACCTTACAACAAAACAAGCAACAAAGCTCTTCACCAACCCTGCGCCTGCTAAATCACTTTTTTTGACTTTGCCTCCTCCTTGTGGAAGCTCAAGTCTGAGCTTTTGGTTGAAATGCCAATACTTTGTGGCTCACCAACCTCACTCCATATATCCATCCATGCTTCAATGATTCTTGCCTATTTATACCAAATTAGCCATGTTTTCGTCAAGGAAAATGTCATAAAAATTCAGGAAATTTTTGGTTAAAACGCAGCAAGACGTATAACCTCTGCATTTACAAGCTCTTATAGGTATTCCTTAGTTAAAAAATATCTAAAAAATCTTCTTTCAGCAGCTATTTTTTCATCTGCACCCAATTAGAAATTCTACAATCAGGGAATTTCCTACAAAAAGAGAAAATTTCTAATGTGGTGCACGACAGCCGCTTTTGCAATGGTAAAACATACCAAGCAATCGGCTGCCAAACACAGCGTTCAAGAATCTGGGAAGATAATGTCTGCGCAAATAGTCATCTATTGTTCCGTGACTTGCAACATGAGGGATTGTCGTTCCGAGCCCGCCGAATATGGGTCGAGAGATCTGTTTTGATAGACCCCTTGGCTTTGCTTTCTTTTCTTTTTTTGTATGTTTAGTTTTGCGAGGTGCTTTGTTCTGCGCTATTATCGCCAATGGCCTGGTTTTGGCCATCTGTACCTTCCTTAGGTTGTTCTGATTGCGTGTGCTCAGACTCTTGGCCTACTTTTTCTTGCTCAGCATCCACCCCTATGGCCTCATTCACCGCACCTTTTTGTTCACCCAGCCCTTCGGAAGGGCGGGGTTCATCCGGCTCAGTTTCCTCGCCGCCATCGACTTTCTCTTGTGGCTTTTCAATCTGGTCCAAATCAGCATCAGGAAGAACGGCCTGGACTTCTGCTGGCGCTTGTTGCTTGTCAGGCTCTGCTGTTTGTTCCTCAGCATCCACCCCTATGGCCTCATTCACCGCACCTTTTTGTTCACCCAGCCCT
>CAZZHL010000211.1:0-1572 GCA_964653945.1 uncultured Pirellulales bacterium | reverse complement strand
GTTCATCCGGCTCAGTTTCCTCGCCGCCATCGACTTTCTCTTGTGGCTTTTCAATTTGGTCCAAATCAGCATCAGAAAGAACGGCCTGGACTTCTGCTGGCGCTTGCTGCTTGTCAGGCTCTGTTGTTTGTTCCTCAGCGGCCCACTGGACTCTCCGCAAACTCAAACCGATTTTACGGGCCTCGGTATCAACCTTAAGAATTTTAACTTCAATCTCATCTCCAACGTTCACAATATCCTGAGGCCTGTTAATTTTGTGGTCGGCAAGTTCGGAAATGTGCAGCAATCCCTCCAAATCCGGTTCGAGTTCAACAAATGCCCCAAAATTTGTAAGTTTTACCACCTTGCCTTTTATGATATGTCCGGGGATATACTTTTCCGGGATAGCGCGAATCCATGGGTCTTCGGTTATCTGCTTTATACCCAACGATATTCGTCGTTTCTCTTCGTTGACTTCCAGAACAACACATTTTATATCCTGACCTTTTTGCAGGGCCTCACTGGGGTGGTTATACTTCTTAGTCCAGCTTAAATCTGAAATATGTATCATGCCATCGACGCCCGCCTCTATCTCCATGAATGCCCCAAAATTGGCCACACTACGAACCTTCGCTGTAACAATCGTCCCAGGCGGGTATTTTTGAGAAGCTATCGCCCATGGATTAACTTCGGTTTGTTTCAGCCCCAGCGAGATTTCCTGCTTTTCCTTGTTAACGTTCAGCACAACTACCTCAATTTCATCGCCGAGATTGACCAACTCTCCCGGATGTGCCAGACGCCTTGTCCAGCTCATCTCGCTAATATGCACCAGACCTTCAATCCCATCTTCAAGCCGAACAAACACGCCATAGTTCATAACATTTACGACCTTGCCCTTTACCTTTGCTCCGATTGGATAACGATGTTCAACATTTTCCCATGGACTCGTTGTCTTCTGTTTCAAACCCAATGAAATCTTCTCATTCTCTTTATCAACGTCAATAACTACACATTCGATTTCCTGGTCAAGCTTAACAACCTCTGATGGATGTGATATCCTGCCCCAGCTCAAATCGGAGATATGCAGCAGGCCATCCAGGCCGCCCAAATCCACAAATACACCGAAGTCGGCGATGTTTTTCACAACACCTTTTCGCAATTGACCAACATCGATTTCCGAGAGAATTTTTTCCTTACTGCTGCGGCGTTCTTCTTCGATAAATTTACGTCTCGATATGACAATGTTTCGGCCTTCAACATCAATCTTAAGAATCTTGCAGTCCACTTCCTTGCCGATGAATCTGCTGATGTCCCCCGGTTTTCTGATATCTACCTGCGAGGCCGGCAAAAACACAGGTACACCAATATCAACAAGTAAACCACCTTTGATACGCCTTATAACCTTGCCCTTGACAACGTCCCCCTCTTTTTTCGTGTTGATAATATTTTCCCAACCCTTTATGACGTCAGCTTTGCGCTTATTCAGCAGGATAAGTCCGCTTTCAGAATCAGTATCTTCAAGAAGAACTTCTATCTCTTTGCCCATCTCAATCTCATCAGAGCTGTCAAACTCACTTGCATCGACGACCCCAT
>CAZZHL010000210.1:0-4902 GCA_964653945.1 uncultured Pirellulales bacterium | reverse complement strand
ACCGCCGACACACGGATTTTCAGTCCGTTGCTCTACCAACTGAGCTACCTGCCCGAGCAATTCCAGGTTTTTTGATACTAACAATTTCACGCATATACTGTCAAGCCCTTTAGCAATAAAAAAAACAGGGTTGGAACTCCCCGGCTACGGCACGCTACGCCGTAACGGGCGGCTGGGTTTCCATTGAGATGAGACTACTAAGGCGCTTGACAGGCCATATATTACTTGTTAAAGACGTTTGTCAATGTTTGTTCTCTATGCAACATTGAGGCGCTTAATAAAAACTGACAAACGTATCGGCCTTGCTTGAAGGAGCTTGGCGGACTAAAGCTCAATACGAGATACGATATGCAGGATGCAAGACACAGCTTTGTTCTTACCACGTGCCCGTTTTGCGGATGCGGTTGTGGTTTATATCTTCAGGCCGAGAACGGAATGGTTGTCGGCTCATATCCAAGTGGAAATCATCCTGTTTCAAAAGGTGCTCTTTGTGTCAAAGGTTGGAACAGCTACGAATTTATCAACAAGATAGACAGACTTAAAACCCCACTAATTAAATCCGATGGTGGATTTACCCCGTTAGATAGTAAACATCTAACGGGGCTTAAAGAGGTTGGCTGGGATAGTGCCCTGGGGCTTGTTTGCCAAAGACTTTTAGAGATAAAAGATAAATATGGGCCGGACGCCATCGGATTTCTGAGCTCAGCTAAGACAACTAACGAAGAGAACTTTCTTATGATGAAGCTGGCTAGGGCCGTTTTTAAGACCAATAACATTGACCACTGCGCCCGGCTCTGTCATGCTTCCACAGTAGTGGGCCTGGCAGCAACGTTTGGCTCGGGGGCAATGACCAATTCCATAAATGAATTCGAAGATGCGGATTTGTTTTTGGTGACCGGCTCGGACACTACCGAACAGCATCCGCTAATCGGCTCGAGGATAATCAACGCCGTCAATGACAAAGGTGCTAAGCTGATTGTTGTTGACCCCAGAAAAATCGAGCTTGCCAAATATGCAACGATTTATATGGCCCAGGATTGCGGAACCGACGTTGCGTGGATAAATGGGTTGATGAATGTAATCATTAAAGAAGGGTTATATGACCAAAAATACGTAGAGCAAAGGACAGAGGGCTTTGCAGAATTAAAAAGAATGGTTGAGCAGTACACGCCTGATTATGTAGAGAAGATAACAAAGATTCCCCGTGATTTGCTCATTCAGGCGGCAAGACTTTATGCGAAAAGTAAAAAGGCGATGATTGTCTATTCTATGGGTATTACGCAGCACACCACAGGTGTGGATAATGTTAAATCGCTGGCAAATCTGGCGATGCTGACTGCTCACGTAGGTTTTGCTTATACGGGTGTTAATCCCTTACGAGGACAGAACAATGTCCAGGGAGCATGTGACGTTGGTGCGCTTCCAGATGTCTTTTCCGGCTACCAAAAGGTGACCGATGATGCTGCGAGAGCTAAATTTGAAAAAAGATGGGCGGTTGAAAATCTGCCGGCAAAGCCGGGTCTTACTGTTACTGAAATTTTTAATAAGGCCCTGCAGGGTGAATTAAAAGCTCTTTATATAGTGGGCGAGAATCCCGTTATCAGTGACCCTGATTCAAATCATGTTCGCGAGGCGCTAAAGAAGCTGGAATTTCTTGCTGTTAATGAAATATTTCTGTCAGATACGGCTCAATATGCAGATGTGATATTACCAGCTGCCAGTTTCGCTGAAAAAGACGGCACTTTCACTAATACGGAACGCAGGGTCGAGAGGATACGCAAGGCCGTTGAACCACCAGGCAAGGCAAAGCCGGATTGGCAAATCCTGTCTGAGATAGCCAAACGCTGTGGCTATGAAGGGATGGATTACAGCCATCCTTCTGAGATTATGGATGAAATAGCCCAGCTTACGCCCATCTATGGAGGGATAAGCTACGACCGGTTAGACCCGTTTGGTTTGCAGTGGCCATGCCCATCAAAAGACCATCTCGGCACCGTCTATCTGCACAAGGATAAATTTACCAAGGGAAAAGGAACCTTTATGCCTTGTGTATATAAACCCGCAGATGAACTTCCTGATGACGAATATAACCTTGTCCTTAGTACCGGCAGAATCTACTGGCATTGGCACACGGGCACGATGACCCGCCGGACTTCAACCTTAGATAGAGAAGTGCCGGTTGGCTATGTTGAGGTTAATCCGGAAGATGCCAAGAATCTCAAGCTGAGAAAAGGTAGTCTCGTTAGAGTTTCATCGAGACGCGGCCAAATCGAAACACAGGTATTAGTAACGGACAAGGTGAAACAAGGTACTGTGTTTATTCCTTTTCATTTTAGAGAGGCGGCAGCAAATGTATTGACCAATCCCGCAGTGGACCCTGTGGCCAAAATCCCGGAATACAAGGTCTGTGCCGTCAAAATTGAAAAACTATGAATCCCGTTAGAAACATGGACGCTGTGACCTTAATTGTTGAATGGTATTATAAACTAATAATTGATTATATAGGTGTCACCTCAGGGAGGTTTCTAACGGGATGAAAGAGCGGCTGCTGGAAAAAGATAACGTTAAGGCGCTCTGCGTGAGCGCATCAGAGCAGTGGGAAACTTATGTTCCTTTGGAGGGTATTGGTGGAGATGCACACTTTATAAGACTTGCCGGCAAGGACAGAGAATTGCTCGTTGACAAATTGAATTTGGATTACGAATCTCTTGTAGTTCCTCCTAAGTTTATAGTATTTCCTCAGCTCGAATCTCTTTTTAAGTTTGAGGGCGAAAAAATTATTGAGATGGTTAAGCCAGCAGCTAAAAAACTGCTGTTTGGTCTGCGTGCATGTGACGTTAAGGGATTAAAATTTATAGATGATTTCTTCAAAAGAAATTTCGAGGATATTTACTATTTAAACAGGTCGGCAGACAAATTGCTGGTTATCGTCGGCTGCAAGAGCCCTCTTGAGAATTGTTTCTGCACCTCTGCGAAAACAGGCCCATTTTTGGAAAATGGCTTTGACTTGCAATTGGTCGATATTGGAGAAAGGTTCGTTGTTGAAATCGGCTCTGAAAAAGGCGAAGAATTTGTAGGTACTTACCAGCAATTTTTTACTGAGGCATCTAAGGGCGACCTTGAGCAATCGAAAACTGCAAAATGCGATGTAGAACAAGCCGTTAGTCTAAAGTTGGATTTTGAAAAGGCGATAAAAAGGTTCTGCGAGGATAAGGTGCCGGAGCAAATGTATGAAAGAATAGCTGAGAGGTGTATCTATTGCGGCGGCTGTCTCTATGTCTGCCCGACGTGCACCTGTTTTAATGTATTTGATGAGAGGAAAGAAAACTCAGGCAGGAGGTATCGAAACTGGGATGCCTGTGTGTTTGAAGGATACACGCGGGAAGCGAGCGGACATAATCCTCGGCTTGAGAAGTGGATTCGTACTTCACGCAGGTATGAACACAAGCTGAAATACGATTATCTTACAACGGGGATGAGTGGCTGTGTGGGCTGTGGCAGGTGCCTGTCAAGCTGCCCGGTCAATATAGGGATTTCTCAAGTGATAGAGGAGGTATCAAAGTAGTGAACTCCGTTAGAACCTTGCAGATGGTGTATGTATATGTGTTAAAGAGCGTGAAAGATGGCAGATGGTACACGGGGTCAACAAAAAATCTACGTCGAAGGATTAGGGAACATAATGAAGGAAAAGTCTTTTCAACAAAGTTACGCAGGCCATTTGTCCTTGTATATTACGAAGCATGTTTGTCAGAAAATGATGCCAGGAGAAGAGAGAAATATCTCAAAACTGGTATGGGGAAGCGATATTTAAAAAATCGTCTTAAAGACACATTGGAGGTTCTAACGGAGTGAAAAACGAATATCTTCCACATCCGGCGCTAATAGAATCGATACAAGGAGAGAGTTTCGACACAAAAACGTTTAAGCTTGTTTTCAAAGATAAAGCGTTGGCTGAGTCTTTCAATTATAAACCCGGCCAGTTTATGCAGGTTTCTTTGTTGGGCATAGGAGAAGCGCCCATATCTATTACTTCCTGCCCGAGTGACAGTGGATTTTTGGAGCTTACAATAAGGGCCGTTGGAAAGCTTACACGGGCTATACATCAGCTTAAACCGGGAGATAGAATCTATATAAGAGGTCCATACGGAAATTCATTTCCGGTTGATGAAGTTGCAGGTAAAGACCTGTACTTTATTGCCGGAGGTATTGGTTTGCCGCCGTTAAGGAGCGTGATAAAATCGGTCTTTGATAGACGAGGAGATTTCGGAAAGATTAAGATTTTATATGGCGCGAAGACCCCGAATGAGCTTTGCTTCAAAGAGGAGCTTAAAGTCTGGAGACAGATAGATAATACGGAAGTATTACTTACCGTGGATGAGCCGGATGACCGCTGGCGGGAAAATGCAGGTGTAGTTACAAAGTTGTGGGATAAGACTGACATGGTTTCGCCCAATGGAGCTGCCTATATATGTGGCCCGCCTATTATGATTAAATTCGTCATTGAAAAACTCTTAACGAGCGGATTCAAAGACGAAGATATCTACATAACGCTGGAGCGATATATGAAATGCGGCATCGGCAAGTGCGGACATTGTAACATCGCAGATATGTTTGTGTGTATAGATGGGCCTGTGTTTACCTATGACCAGCTTAAAGAATTTCCAGATAAAGAGAGGGCTATGGCGTAATCAATTTTCAATTTTCGATTTTCGACTGTCGATTTGGCAGGAGGTAATCGCCCGGGAAAGGCCACATGTAACAGCGCAAATGTCGTCTATCTCATCGGCAGTTAATTTGTTTTCCAACCGGTCGTAAATCAGTATAAAACCCAGCGATGAACCAAACAAACCCAGAGGAATGGTAACAGCTGAGATTTTATTTAGTACATTTAAGTTTCCCTGC
>CAZZHL010000209.1:0-4914 GCA_964653945.1 uncultured Pirellulales bacterium | reverse complement strand
TATCCTATCATGCTAAAGATAAACAAGCTCTCAGAGGACAACGCAAGTTATGGCCGATAAAGGATTTACCCCATTAGAGACCCATTGCGTCAGAGGCCCAATGGAAAAACCCTCTAACAGGGGGTCTCTAACGGGGTTTACGCATCTTCATCTGCACAGTCAGTATTCGCTTCTCGATGGGGCAATAACGTTTGACGAATTGCTCAAACACTGCAAAAAACTCAAAATGGACGCTGTGGCTGTAACCGACCACGGCAATATGTTCGGGGCGGTCGAGTTCTATACAAAAGCAATCGCAGCCCACATCAAGCCAATCATTGGAATCGAGGCGTATGTTGCCCCCGGCAGCAGATTCGACAAGACAAAAACCACTATCTCCGATGCCGCATATCATCTGATACTCTTAGCTGAAAATAATATCGGCTACCAGAATCTGTTGAAGCTCGCCAGCAGCGGCTACACGGAAGGATTTTACTACCGTCCAAGAATTGATAAGGAAATTCTGGCTGAGCTAAACGAAGGCTTGATAGCAACTTCAGGATGCTTAAAAGGTGAGATTTCAGTGAAACTTTCCAACGGTGATGTAAAAGCAGCAATTGCAACTGTGGAAAGCTATCTAAAAATATTCGGCCCCGATAGATTTTTTATCGAGATACAAAAGCACGAAAATGATGGAGCCGATGTCATCGAGGCGCTAATCGACATCGCCAAAAAGATGGGGCTGGGCCTGGTTGCGACCAACGATGTGCACTTTTTGCAGGCTGAAGACTACGAAGCACACAACTGCCTCTGTGCGATAAGCACCGGCAAAAGGGCCGATGACCCCGATAGAATGATTTACCCGACCGATATTTTCCTGAAAAGCCCCGAGCAAATGCGTGAGCTTTTTGCCGAGATAAGCGAATCCTGCGACAATACCCTGACCATTGCCAACCGCTGCAACGTCGAGCTCAACCTAAAACAACACCACGCACCTCACTTTAACCCTCCGGACGACACAACAGCCGAAAAGTTTCTTACGAAATTGTGCTATGCGGGAGCAAAAAATCGATATGGTGAAATTACTGATGAGGTAAAAAACCGGCTTGACAGAGAGCTGAATGTGATTGAATCGAAAGGCTTTGCCAGCTATTTTCTTATTGTGTGGGATTTTTGCAAATACGCACACGAAAATAATATCCCCATAGGTGCCAGAGGAAGCGGCGTAGGCACACTCGTCGGGTATTGCCTCGGGCTGTGCGATATTGACCCGCTTCGGTATGACCTTCTTTTCGAACGGTTTATGGACCCGCAGCGCAACGAAATGCCCGATATCGATATCGATATCTGTCAGGTTCACCGGCTAAAAATCATTGACTATGTCCGCCGGAAATACGGGCACGTCGCACAGATAATAACTTTCGGAACAATGAAGGCGCGGGCGGTTATCCGCGATGTCTGCAGGGTACTTGGAGTACCCTTGGCTGAAGCCGATAGGTTAGCAAAGCTTGTGCCCTTCTCTCTCGATATGACGCTCGACAAAGCTCTGAAGACCGAGCCACAGTTAAGAGAGGCTTACGAGCAAAATGAGCTAACAGGAAAAGTAATTGATATCTGCAGAAAGCTCGAAGGTCTTGCCCGCCACGCTTCGGTTCACGCGGCCGGCGTTGTTATTGCCGATGAGCCGTTGACAAATTTTATACCTCTTTATAAAGCGCCCGCTTCCGATGACATCATAACGCAGTATGAAGGGCCTATGGTTGAGAAAGTGGGCCTGTTAAAAATGGACTTTCTGGGGCTGAAGACCCTGAGCGTATTGGAGCGGGCACGCCAATTGGTCAAGGAGCTTCACGGAACAGACATAGACCTGGAAAAACTCGACCTTGCTGACCCAAAGGTCTTTAAGCTTTTCTCCGATGGTAAAACAAAAGGGGTTTTCCAGTTTGAGTCAGCCGGTATGCAGAACATGCTGATTAAGATGGAGCCGGACCGCATCGAGGACCTTATAGCAGCAAATGCCTTATATCGGCCGGGTCCTATGATACTCATCCAGGATTATATCGACCGAAAGCACGGCGCAAAGTGGAAGCTGCCGCACTCGATTATGGATGAAATTCTCAACGAGACCTACGGCATTATGGTCTATCAGGAACAGGTGATGCGGATTTGCAACCGGCTGGGCGATATACCGCTGCGAGAGGCATACACCTTGATTAAGGCAATAAGTAAAAAGAAAGCCAGAACTATCGCCAAGGAGAAAGAAAGATTTATTGCCGGCTGTGTGGATAAAGGTTTAAAGAGTCAGCAGGCCCAGCAGATTTTCGAACTTATCGAACGATTCGCCGGCTACGGCTTCAATAAAAGTCATTCAACCCGCTATGCCTTCATCGCATATCAAACCGCTTATATGAAGGCGCATTGGCCAATCGAATTTATGGCGGCCCTATTGACCTATGAAATGGGCAATACTGACAAAGTCGTCGAATATATCGCCGAATGCACCGAAATGGGTATCGAGGTGCGGGCACCTGATGTCAATGAAAGCGGCGTTGATTTTACGCCGCTCTACGACAAGCCAGACAGCAACCAACTCGTCGGGGCGGAGTCCGCCGCAACCCGAAAGAAAAGAGAAGTAATACGTTTCGGCCTGGCTGCGGTAAAAGGTGTTGGCGGCAAGGCCGTTGAACAAATCATCGCTGCTCGCGAAAAGGTCGGCAGATTCCAGAGTCTTTTCCACTTCTGCGAAAACGTCGATTTGCGAGCCGCCAACAAGCAAGTGCTTGAGGCACTTATAAAGGCGGGCGCCTTCGATAAGCTTGGCGGCAACCGTGCGCAAATGATGGCAGGTCTTGAAAAGGCAATGGAATATGGTACAAGCCTACAGGCCGACAAACAAAATGGCCAGATGAGCATCTTTACTCAGATGGCCGGTGAGACCGATTATGCGCAAGACCATAATCACCTGCCCAATGTTGCTCCCTGGCCTGAGCCACAGATGTTAGTTTATGAGAAACAGGTTCTCGGTTTTTATGTTACCAGTAATCCGTTGAGCCATCACGCTGAGACGATAAACCTTTATTCCACACACAATAGCTCGCAACTGGACCAGACCGGCCAGTCCGCAGTGGGCTCGGCCACGCCTATCGGCGGACACCTTACGGCGGATAAGCAAATCATAATCGGCGGAATGATAGCAAAGATAAGATATAACCTGACAAAGACCGGTCGAAACGCCGGCTCGAAAATGGCCGTCTTCACACTCGAAGACCTGCAGGGCCAGGTCGAAGTGGTGATGTTTCCGGATGTTTTGAACAGATACAGCGATGTATTGATCCAGGATACGATTGTTTTCGTAAAAGGAAAACTCGATTACAGAAGGGAAAGACCTAATATCTTAGCTGCGGAAATCATCAAATTAGACAATGTTAGGGAAAAGTTAGCTGCTAAAGTAAGGATTCGTCTCGATGCTAAAGAGGTTACCAAAGAAAAGGTGGCTATGATTAAGAGCATCTGTCAACATCACAGGGGGAAAAGCCCCGTTTATGTAGCGATAAGAACCGACAAGGGCAAGGTACATGCAGCAGCCGACAGAGAGCTTTCCGTCAATCCGGACCTCGATTTCTGCAGAAAAATGCGACAGCTCGTTGGCGAAGAAAACTTCCAGTTGGTAAAATGACCGAAATCAAAAAAACATTAGCAATCCTTAAAGCCCGCTGGCTGGAAGTAGCTTTTATCATTGGCATACCTCTTCTGGCTATATTATCAAGAAAACTTCTTTTAAACGCTGGAGTAAAATCAATATCAATTATCTACTCAGCTACCCTATTTATACCCTTGCTGTTTTCGTTAATCAGCATACTTCTCCGCCTTGGTTTTCTTAGGACTGTTTATTTAGAAGGACAAAAACAACAAACACTGGTAGTTTTATTACGAACAGGAATACATTTCTTCTGGCGAATGTTTGTATTGGGTTTGATTTACGCACTTCCGTTTATACTATTAATGATAGTGTTTTCCAAGCTAATGTCTTTGAGCGTTATTCCATGGCTTCATACCCTATATCCTATCTTGGTGAGTTTAATCCTGATTAAACTTATAGTTTTAATACCAGCTTTGATAATTGTGTTAGACTGTAGAGTCTTCGATAGTTTCAAATTTCTCAGGAGGTATAAGCTATCAAACGCAAAAGAGTTGATTTTTTTATACTGTGGTAATATTGCCATTGGCCTTTTTAGGTCAATTCTGTCACGATACTTTTGGGGCACAAGCTGTGGAACTACCTGCTGCAACATAACAACAACTCCACAATACATTTTGACAACTGTATTTTCTATCATAACATACTTTATTAGCTTGATAATAGCGGTCATGGCTGTTAGATTTGTGGCTTCTCACGACTTGCCTTACGACGACTATGGAGCTTCTTTGAATTCAGAAAGTTTGCAAGAATACTAAGCAAGGGTTAAGCAAAAATGGCATTTGAAAGTAAATTACGAGGTAAATTTATAGTCCTTGACGGGCCGGATGGCTGCGGAAAAACCACGCAGGCGAAACTTTTGACTGGATGGCTGCAAAGCCAGCAGGGTATTCCCACCAGCAGCTTTCGTGACCCCGGTGATACATACATCGGCGAAAAAATCAGGCAAATCCTGCTGAGCCCCGAACATATCGCAATGAGCACGCGAACAGAGCTGCTTCTGTATATGGCGGCGAGGGCACAGCTCTGGCAGGAAAAAATGGCGCCGGCATTTCGAGACAATCACTGCGTTATTCTCGATAGATGGGTCTCAAGCACCTGCGCTTACCAGGGCAACGCCGGCGGTTTCGGAATGCAAAAGGTAATAAAACTGGCAACGGATTCTCTGGCAAGACTCTGGCCTGATTTGACTATCATACTTGACGTCGATGTGAAGGCTGGCTTTAAGCGGCTGCCGG
>CAZZHL010000208.1:0-4917 GCA_964653945.1 uncultured Pirellulales bacterium | reverse complement strand
ACTGCATGAAATATGCGAGCAAATATGTCAAAATCCAGAGCAAGCAGTTCCA
Organism: uncultured Pirellulales bacterium; assembly: GCA_964653945.1. Classification (GTDB taxonomy): domain Bacteria; phylum Planctomycetota; class Phycisphaerae; order Sedimentisphaerales; family Anaerobacaceae; genus CAZBWE01. The sequence goes on along the minus strand of CAZZHL010000208.1, from coordinate 4,865 downwards.
GGAGCTGAGTGTATTCGGCGATTTTGAGAATCCCTATCTTACATTTAAGCCGCAGTATGAGGCGGGGATTCTGGAGGTATTTGCGGAATTAGTTGACAAGGCTCTGGTCTATAAGCAGCTAAAGCCGATTCACTGGTCGATTGGCTGCGAGACGGCCCTCGCAGAGGCCGAGCTGGAATATAAGGATATCTCATCGCCGAGCATCTTCGTGAATTTCCCTGTAGCGGAAGAAAGCGTCGAAAAATTGGTTGAACTCGGCCTGGTCGAGCAAGAAGAAGCTAAAGATGCCAAAGTCTGCTTTATGATTTGGACGACTACGCCGTGGACATTAGCGGCAAATCTGGCTATAGCGGTTCATCCTTACTTAGACTATAAGGCGCTAATTTATGAAAAGGACGGAAATAAGTTACTATCGATATTGTGCAGTGAGCGGCTGGAAGCTGCGATTGCAGCAGGTGAATTGAAAGAGGGACAATACAGCGTTAGTGATAAATCGGTCAAGGGCAGTGAGCTTGAAGGATTGCGGTATCTGCATCCCTTTGTCGAGAAAAATCCCACGGATAAAGACGCCTTTATGGTAATCCTTGCCGAGTATGTTACGACCGAGGATGGAACAGGTCTTGTTCATATTGCGCCGGGTCACGGCATTGAGGACTACTTGTCGGGGCAAAAGTATGACCTTGCTATTTACTCGCCCGTGCTTGATGACGGCCGATATGACGATACAGTGCCGAACTGGCTGCGAGGGAAAAATGTTCTGGAGGTCGATACAGTCGTAAATAATGATTTGCAGCAGAAGGGACTTCTTTTTGCTCAAAGTGAGATTGTGCACAGCTATCCGCATTGCTGGCGGAGCAAAGGGCCGGTCATATTCAGGGCAACCGAGCAGTGGTTCATCAGCGTTGACAAAAAGCTGCCCGGCTTAGATAAAAATTTGCGTGCTCTGGCTCTGGAACGTATCAAAGATGTGAAATGGATACCTTCGTGGGGCGAAAAACGCATCGAAGGAATGCTCGAATCCCGGCCCGACTGGTGCATCAGCAGGCAAAGAAGTTGGGGACTGCCTTTGCCGGTGTTTGTCAGCAGTGGTGGAAAGAGATTGCTGACCAAAGAATCTGTATTGGCTGTGGCCAGGCATATTGCCGAGAAGGGCTCGGATTGCTGGTTCACGGATTCGCCACGTGAGATTCTCGGAGATGATTTTAACCTGCCGGAAGGACTTTCCTTCGATGATTTGCAAAAAGAAGAAAACATCTTCGATGTCTGGTTTGAATCCGGATGCAGCTGGTACAGCGTGTGTGTAAAAGGTGCGGGCTGGCCTGCGCCGGTGGATTTGTATTTGGAAGGGTCGGACCAGCATCGCGGCTGGTTTCAGCTATCGCTTTTGCCGGCCCTTGGTGCGATGGGCAAAGAGCCGTTTAAGGCAGTTTTAACCCACGGTTTCACCGTCGATGAGCAAGGCAGAAAGCAGTCGAAGTCGCTGGGTAACTATGTCATTGCCCGGGAGGAGGTGGCAAAATACGGTGCGGATATTCTTCGGCTGTGGGTGGCGAGCGTGAACTATCAGGAGGATATTCGCTGCAATGATGAATTAATCGGACGCACGCAGGATGCCTACAGGAAAATCAGAAATACGTTGAGATACCTGCTTGGCAACATTGACGATTTCGACCCGAATAAAGAAGCGATAGCCTACGATGATATGTTCGAGCTTGATAAGTGGGCGATGCAGCAGTTGCAAAAGCTCATCGCCAATGTCACCGAGGCCTACGAAACCTTTGTCTTTCACAAGGTCTTTTCGCTTATTTATAACTTCTGCACAGTTGAGATGAGCAGTATTTATATGGACGTTCTCAAGGACAGGATGTACTGCGATGCGAAAGACAGCCGCTCTCGACGGAGTGCCCAGACGGCGATGTACAGGATTTTAGATTGCCTCGTTCGATTGTTGGCACCTGTCTTAGTGCACACTGCGGAGGAGGCGTGGGCTGCAATGAAATCGTCGAGCGTGATGCGTGCTGCGTATGGCGAAAAGGGAAAAACGCACAACGCACAACGCACAACGCAATACGAGATTGAAAGTGTGCATCTGGCTGATATGCCGAAGGTCGATGAATCGATTGATTTCGTAAGTGCAGAGGCAAAGTGGCAGAAGATAATGGAGCTTCGCGATGAGGTTCTGCGGGTCCTGGAAGGCCTGAGAAAAGATAAAAAGATAGCAAGCAACTTGGAGGCAGGCGTTACTATCAACTGCGGTGATGAGGAACTGGCTGGGATTCTAAACGACTTTGGACTCGAACACTTTGCGGCACTTTGCATTGTTAGTGAGGTAAAGCTGCAAAAAGCCGTTGGCGATACGACCGTTGCCGCTCAGAAAAGCAGCTATCAGAAATGCCAGCGGTGCTGGAACTACTGGCCGAGCGTCGGAGCCGACAGCGAGTATCTTGACCTGTGTGAAAGATGTGTTGGCGTTGCAACGGAATAGGGCTAATTTTAGCCACAGATTTCACAGATATTGCTACGAATCCATTCGACTGCGCTCGGGACAGGAAGGAACAAAAAATAAAAAGGGCTGAGAGGTTTTTGCTCTCAGCCCTTTGACATGTTCTGCTACCTACCAGGGACAGCATATGCTACTTCTTTCGTCGGTCGTGCGGTGCAAATATCTCAACTATGGCAACAGATTGGTTTCCGCTTTCATCCGTTGCTGTGATTTTAATCGTATACGTTCGGCCATTTCCACTGCCTGAGCGCTCTGCACGAAGCCGCAACTCAATAGTACCTGTCACACTGTCCACAGAGTCGATGTAATAATCGGGTTCAGTGTTGCCGTCACCGGTTCCATCCCCAGGTTCGCTGCTTATGACCTCGACGGATAGGGTAATAGCCCAGCCCCCGTTATCAAAAGCATTGGCCCAAATCGTGATTGAATGCAATTTGTGGTTAGGAGGCCAAAGCATTGTCTTACTCGGAATGGGGCTCAGGCTCGGGGCAGTTGTGTCGGTGACCTCCACTGAAACCAAAGCACTCACCGGATTGTTGACCCCGTCGCTGACCTGTAGTTCAATCTGATGCACACCGAGTTGGAAGCGTGGGTCACCGGCCTCGATGTCTAAATCCGGAATGGGAACAGTTTCTCCGCCCTGGACTGTCCCAACTGTGCCGGATGCCAGAGACTCGTTGTCCTTTAGCCAATCGTAGGAAACCGTGTCACCATCGAAGTCCGCCACATCGACAACAACGATAATTGGATAGATGCCGATTTCGACCACCTGATAACTCGGCGCCGGCATAACGTCAGGGGGTGAGTTGTCGACCGTCAGAATCATCTCGTCCGAACTGGTAACTTTGCCGTCGTTTACTTCCAAAGTCAGAGTGTGGTTTCCGATAGAAAAATAGGGCAAGGTTGCAAGGTCCAAATATGCCTCGTTGTTGTTACCAACATCGTTCCAATCCAGCAGTACGTTTGCGTCCTCAATCCAGCGGTATGTCAGTGGGTCACCATCCGGGTCTATAGCCGTGCCCTGGATGACTGTGTAGGCCTGCTCAGCACTGGTAATCTGAATATTATCACCGGCATCAGAAACAGGTGTAGAATTGATGTTGTAGCCTATTCCATTCAAACCATTTTCGTAGTGTTGCAAAACTTCTTCTGGGCTTAGAGCGCAGTTGTAGATCGCGACCTCGTCAATTATGCCGTTAAAGGCTCCTCCAATAATAATACTCTCGTATGCGTTGTAGATAGCTTTAGACTGAGGAGTGCTGGCTACTTCCTGCCCATCCATATAGAGTTTTACAGCAGGCGTATCAACATTTGAATCATAGGTCATGGCGACGTGATGCCATGTATTAATCGAAAGACCACTTGCACCAAAATACACATGAGTTGTGTCAACATTTCTTATGTATCCATAAAGATAATCACCCTCTGCTCTGATGAAAAAGGGCTCGTAATAGGGATCGCCTCTGATAACGATATATGACGAATTAGTGTTCCTTCGATATATCCAGGATTCTATTGTGATCGCAACCAAGTTGTCAAAATCTTCTGAATATGGTGAATCAACCCAAGTACCAGGTATGAAGTCTAAAGCCCCTTCAACTTTTCCGACTGTCCATATTGGATTATTCATAACAAGGCCGTCATTACTCCCGCAAGAATCATAAGCTGTCTCCCCACTATCCTCGTCAAACTTCCAGTAGGAAATCATCCCTGATGGGTAGGTTTGTGCATTTACAGGTTCAATATTAGACCATGTTAGCACCAACACTACTAATGTTCCAAATATAATTTTTCTCATTTTTTCCCCTTTGCCATAAATTGTTACACTTTGTTATTTTGGATTGCTTACAGTTAACAAGCATGCATTCTCCGCAGTACTTTTTTATTGAATCCTCTCGATCTGGTCAGGGCCAATGCATAGATACATCACCTTTCAATTCTTATAAATATTCCTTCTATAAATATTCTGTCAACATTACAGGATTTGACTACTTTGGTGATTACGTATTTTTTAAAGAATTTAGTCGAGATTTTCCATTTAAGTTCATAAACCGTGTTCTTGCACACCTTGACACTCTTTTTGAAGCACTCCTGTACAATTCAAGCCCTACAATACCAAGATTTCATCTCCTTATTGCAAACTTAGGTACAGCCACCTATTAATTTAATGGCTAATGACAATACACAAAATCGGTTACTATCACTTATAAATAACAAAAATCATCTGTCGCCCGAAAAACTCGCATCTTTACCTCCTAAAGAGTTGTTAATTTTCTCGAGTTAAAATATGATTAACTGTCGAAATTATCAAAACATTAAGAAAAGTGCTTTTTCCTCATAGACAACGCCTCCTTTCTCGTTA
>CAZZHL010000207.1:0-4957 GCA_964653945.1 uncultured Pirellulales bacterium | reverse complement strand
CATCTACAGTTTCTTCGATATCTGTAAGAATCGTGCCGTGCATCAAAAACTTTGCATCCGATTCTTTTACAAGCCGGCCAAATACCTTCGAATAAAATGTATCCGTAACGGCCTGTCGTTTTTCCTCGGGGTCTGTCAAACCAGCCAGCACGCCGAGAAATTCCTCCTTAGCATCCACCAGCTCCACGGCAATATCCAACGAAGCGAAAGCTTCAACAACTCGCTGCGGTTCATCTTTGCGCATCAGGGCATTATCAACAAAGACCGTTCTCAACTGGTCGCCCAGGGCACGGTGCCCGAGCACTGTCACAAGAGAACTATCCACCCCGCCGCTTAAAGCATTAATTGCCTTTTCCTTGCCTACAGTCTTTTTAAGGTAATTAATTTGTTCATCGATGAATTTTTCATAATCCATTATGACCTCCTTACAAGCTCTTTTTGTTCGACATTGAAACTACAAGGGCTTAAAATCTAACACCTATAGTGAGAACCGTCAAGCATCCATCATAGATAATTTTCTTGCAATACATGCCAACCAAATGTAAAGTTAAGAGAAATCTCGCCACCTTCTGTGTGGCGGATAAATACAGGAAAGAAAGAGGTTAAATGGTAATGGTTCGACTTTGCTCACCATCCTGAGCTTGTCGAAGGACTGGTTAATTACCAATCACCAGTTACAAATTACCAATGAATTAGGGCGATTAGCTCAGCTAGGTAGAGCAGCTGACTCTTAATCAGCGGGTCACAGGTTCGATTCCTGTATCGCCCATTTTTTATGTTACCAGCCACGAAGACACAAAGTCACAAAGGGATTAGAATGTAGGGTGGGGTCTGTACCCCACCAATTCTTTTTTTTACACCATTTTTCTTGATTTTCAGCCACAAATGCTGTATAATTCAACCTCAAATGGAAAGAGCTTTACAACGTTAATCAGGATGCGAAAGAATATGCCCGAACATCTTCGCACAGACAAACAGATTTTAGTCGCAGCATTTGGTGCTACGACATCACTATTGACGGGTATTATACTTGGATTGATTGAATTCTATACTGGTTACGCGATCTATTCGTGGATGTTTTGGTTCATTATCCCTGCTGGTGCACTCTTATCTGGATTTGCTGCTGCCAGCGGATATTATGTAGGTGCAATATCGTTCAACCAGAGGCCCGCAGGGGGCGTATTGTTCAATATGATTGCAGCATCAGTAAGCGCTTTCTTCATTGTCCATTATATTCCTTATTTCATGCTTGAGGTAGAAGGTATCCGTGTGAAAGAAGCTATCTCATTCTGGCAGTATCTTGATTTTGATATAAGACACACATCTCTATCCTTCATAAGAGGAGGGCAATCCACAGGCGAATTGGGAGGTGCATTGGGTTATGCTTTTGCTGCCCTGCAATTAGTAGGCTTTTCGATTGGTGGGTTTGCTGTATTTGGTTGGTTATCACAAAATCCCTACTGTGACAAATGTTCACGCTACCTTAAAAAAACAGGTGAACAAGTTAGATACACAAGTGACGGTGATATATTTGCCGAAAGAATAAGTGATTTTGCTACACTTATTGATAATCAGAAATTTGATGAAGCTATACGTTTTCATGCAGATAAAATGGGAGATGAAGATAGACAGAAACACCATTTAAAAACAAGGTTAGTTACAAGAAAATGCCTTAGTTGTGGTATAAATCATTTAGACTTCGTTGCGTCCAAATATGAGGGGGACGATTGGAAAGATATTAACGAGACTCAAATACGCCTCTTTACTGAAGCTCAACTGAACGTTAAAGACAAAATAATCCGGCGAACTTCTTCTTCTTAACAAGCTCTCATTTTACTGCTTGGTTTAGGTGCGGTGATGGCGAGAAGAAGAATTAAATCATATTGAGTTAGTTTTTCTTCAACAAGATAATCCTAACGCTATGTTGAAAAAAATTCAGAATGTCATTTCGAGCGAGCCGCAGGCGAGTCGAGAAATCTATTTTAACAGATTTCTCCACTTCGGTCGAAATGACGGTAGGGCTTTTTAACAGAGCATAATCCTGATTATGAGAAAAATAGACAATAGACAATACAAATTGACACAAATAAAAACAAAACAGCCGTTTTCTAAAACCAATATAAAAGGTAAAAGGGGCAAACGATACGATTCAAAATTAGATAGAAGAGGGATGAAATAGACACAGAAAATACAGGTTGCGTTCTTCGTTTACTGGTTGCGCTGGACATTCGGCTGAGCTCAGTCGAAGCCCTCATTTCGTCAGCCGTAAAACGTATAACGTAACCGTGACGAGCTGCGCAACCGAAACCGACTGACAAAACCCCCCACCGCCTTTGTGGCAAAAATATACAAAAACTTGGTGCCTTAGTGCCTTCGTGGCTCCAGAGATTAATACGCACTCCACAGGTACAATATCTGCGGCATACTAAGCTCGTAGAGTTTATCTCTGTCAATACTCAGAACATTCCGGCTGCGGGCGCTTAAAAAGCTGGCCAAAGAAATATGCCTGCGATATTCTATCACCTTTGCTTTTTCAATCCCCGCCAGAGATTTGACCAGCTCAATCGCCTCATCCAAATAGCCAATCTCATCTATCAACTGTACGTCACGGGCTTCCTCTGCACCATAGATACTGCCATCAGCTAAACGCTTTACATCGTCTAATGACAGCATCGGCCTGCCATCGGCAACAATCTCCACAAATCTGTCATAGGCAGGGCTGATTAGCTTGTCCTGAACGTATTGTCGTTGCTCTTCCGTAATCGGCTCGAACGAGCTGGGCCAATCTTTCTTCGGGCCTGAGGTAATTATAACCGGCTGAATACCAAGCTTTTGCTCCAGCAACTCCTGCAAAATAAAATGCCCAAATATCACACCGATTGAGCCGGTAATCGTGGTCGGCTCAGCCACAATCTTCTCGCACGCAACCGACGCATAATAACCACCCGAAGCAGCAAGTCCCTGCATAAAAGCGACAACAGGTTTTTCTTCCTCCCGGCGGTATTTGCGGATTTCATTATAGATTTCGTCACTGCCCGAAATCGTTCCGCCCGGCGAATTTATACGAACAATCAATCCCTTTACGTGCTTATTCTGCCGGGCCGACCTTATCTGCTCGTATACATCTTTAGCCTGTTCGGTATGGATTACGCCCTCCAGCGTAATTACTACAATTTTAGCGCTTCGCGGCCCCTCTCTTATAACTCCTTCTTCAAAGGCGTCACGCTGGCTTGTCGTAAAGAACATAAGCAGGCCCATCATCATCAAAAATAGTGCGATATTTGCTAAAATTGACAATGCTAAGACGATACCCCAGAAAATCTTCCAGCCACTTGTTCCCTTCGGTACTTGGCCAGCCGGTTTTACCGGCTCAGACAAATCCGCTCCTATAGCACCCGGCGAATCCGATGTATGCCCAGAGGACAAGTTATCATTCTGCTCAAAATCCATAATAAACCCTTTCAAGAATCAACGCTCGTAATTATATCCTTAACAGCCTTTCTGTCAATCTTCAAATCGAGGATTGTTCATTGTTTATAGTTCATTGAGCATCGCGTTCAAAAATCAGGTATCGAGTATCAAAAATTGTAAATTTTTCCTGATTTCTGCCCGATAAACTTTTATACGCCTTCTGGAAGAATGTACTTTTGGAGAACATAACGTTGAAAAGGCAAGTTTTTCGGGACTACGGCATGGCCTATCAGTCTCGGCAAGGCCGAGCCTTGACGGACGCCCTGACGAGCGTGTTTCTAACGTTAAGGTGAAATCGCAAGACAAAGCTAATTCATACGCGAAATAATGAAGACAAAAACTGCAAAATGCGTTGACCCCGTTAGAAAATCCAAGGCCGGAGAGAAAACAAAAAACAAAGAACTCTCTAACGGGGTTGAGCCTATCGCAGCCAATAGCACCGCTATTAACTGGGTGATGTTAATCTATTTTTGCTCGGGGCTATGCTCTTTAATTGACGAAGTTGTGTGGGTTCGTCTGCTGAAGCTGACACTTGGCAATACAGTATATGCATCGAGTATAGTGGTGTCGGTGTTTATGGGCGGTTTGGCACTGGGGGCGCTGGTTATGAGCCGATACGCAGACCGAGTGAGAAGGCGGCTGCGTTTATATGCAATATTGGAATTGTGCGCGACCATATCGGCATTATCGCTACCATGGGTTTTACAATTTGTGGATGTGCTTTATCGATGGTTTTTTGCGAAGTATCAGCCTGCCCCTGCAGTGCTGCTGCTGGTGCAGGTGATACTATCGGCAGCGATACTCCTTGTCCCCACAATGGTAATGGGCAGCACTTTGCCGCTTCTGGGCCGATATATTACGGCACTGCAAAATAAAGTGGGACATCTGGTAGGCAGATTATATGCGCTGAATATGCTGGGTGCGGCGGCTGGGTGCTTTTTAGCGGGATTTGTTTTGATACGGCTGGTCGGTGTGATGGTGACGTTGTTCATAGCAGCGGCTATTAATATGCTGGTAGCGCTTGGAGGTTGGGTGCTGTCGCGTTCTCACGATATTACCGATGACTCGGTTGTGGAAGTAGCTGCGGCAGGACAAAGCGATGCAGGCCAACAGCAAACAGGACGGGCGAGATATTATGTGTTAATGTCAGCATTTTTTGTAAGCGGATTAATAAGCATAGGGTATGAACTTGTCTGGATGCGCAGCATCGTCTTTCTGACCGGCGGCTTTACATATGTGTTCTCAGCCGTGTTAACCGTGTACCTGCTGGGAAATGTGATAGGAGCGTGGATTGGCAGCCATTTATCAAGACGTCTAAAACGACCTGCGGTAGGTTTTGGCGTCAGCCTGGGCTGCCTTGGAACACTGGGCATATTTTACATCCCCTGGCTTAGCGCGTGGTCTTCAAAACTGGGAGCTGGTATTACTAGTGCTTTGTTACTGATAATTTGATGGATATATAAAGGTCTTTTTGCCGATATATAAG
>CAZZHL010000206.1:0-4965 GCA_964653945.1 uncultured Pirellulales bacterium | reverse complement strand
AGTACGGGATTGGCGTTTGGTTTTATTTCATTTGTTCTTATCAAAGTATTATCGCGTAAAGCAGGAGATATAAAGCCGGTAATGTGGGGTATTGCGATTCTGTCCGTATTATTTTTGACCCACGAACGGCTGGGCGGCGTGATTGAGTATATCAGTGGCCTTGTGTGAGGTTGAAATAAAGTTATAAGCGGTAAGGTGGAATTCGCTTGCAAAAACCGGAGGGGGTGTATAAAATTAGATTGATATGTGCGTTTTTTTTTTGGAAATCCGATATGTCGAGTTATGCATAACCGAAAAGGATTTTATTGGGAATATGATGGATAAGGAGGAAGAATTGATTAGTGCTGTTTTGAAACAATCGCAGAAGGCCGGAGGGCCGAAGAAGCTAAAGTGCGTTGAGGCATTTGAAATAGCGAAAGAATTTAATGCGGAACTCGTAGATATTGGTCGTATTTGCAACCAGCACAATATAAGAATCTGCAAATGCCAGCTTGGGTGTTTTGCATAAGAGAAATAAGGATAGAAATGTGAAAAAGTTAAGGGCAAGGTTTAAGCTTTGGCTGAGCAGTGAAGGTGCTGAAGGTGCATTTGGCGACGGCAAGTGGCGGCTGCTTAAAACTATTGATAATGAAGGGTCGCTAAGTGCTGCCAGTAATAAACTTTCTATAAGCTATCGAAAGGCGTGGGGAGATTTAAAGAAGGCCCAGGAAGCTTTGGGAGTTAGTTTGGTGGAGAAACAGCGAGGAGGCAGAATGGGCGGGAAAACTACATTAACCGGCCAGGGTGAAAAATGGGTCAAAGCTTATACGAAGTTTCGCAGTGATATCGAAAAGGAAGTAGCAAAAGCATACAAAAAACATGTTGCCAAGCTTGTAAAATGAGCAAAATTGTGAAGCAAAAAGTTGTGCCCCGGTTTACCGGATTCACTCTTATCGAGCTTCTGGTTGTCATCTCTATTATATCTTTACTGCTCGGTATTTTGGTGCCGGCGTTAAGCCGGTCGAGAGCAATAGCCAAGGAGATGGTCTGCCAAAGCAGATTGCGGCAATGGGGGATTGCCTTTGAGATTTATGCTGTTGAAAACAATGGTTTTTACCCTCATATTGATGGGCGTGACCGCACAGGTCCAGACGAACTTTCTGTAAATCCAACTCCAGAAGAGTTGGCTGATTGTTATTTCGGCTGGGTAGATGTGCTGCCGCCGCTGATGGGAGAAATACCCTGGCGTGACCATGACTTTTGGGAATATCCGGATAGGGATACTATATTTCAGTGCCCTTCTGCGAAGCTTCTGCAGCGAGAACTTTATAATGAGGACCGTGAGAGATTTGGCTTCTTCTCTTACGCAATGAACTCTTGTCTGGAGCTTGACAGGAATTGCAAGAAGCCTTACGGCTGGCCAAGCGGAGACCGGAGCTGGCACATGCCCAGTTTTCTGAATGTGGGGCTCGTAAGGAGTCCATCTCGTGTGATTTTGCTTTTCGACCAGCTTCTCGACCCGCGTCTTGGTTACAATGGAGAACATCCTAATCGCTCTGCAGGCGAACACTGCGGCAGTTATCCACGGGCGTTTAGCGCACGTCACGCCAGGCCGAATGGATTATTAGGCGGTTTTGTTTTCTACTGCGATTACCACGTTCAATGGAAAGAATCGGTCTGGAAGACAGATTGGCCTGATGACCTGGAGGTGCCGCCACGCGATGATGCTGATTGGTATCCGTATCCACAGAGAATGTTGAGTTTCAAATGATTAATTTCAAGTTATGAAGGACAGGTGATTAAAGATGATTAAGACGGCGTTGATGATTTTGGCAGTTATTTTAGCAGTACTTGTTTCGGATAGCTCGGTTTTGGCTGAGTCAACTTCTATCTATGAAATCCAATATACCACCGACCCCGACGGTGACAGCCCGCTGAATGGAGAGCTGATAGACGAATGTTCCGGCGGGATAGTTACATGCGTATTCCCCGGGTCAAGAACAAGAATTGTTGTGCAGGACACCAATTATCCCGATGGCTGGGGCGCTATTGAAGTAAAAGATATAGACGAGATGGGCTATCTTGATAATATCAGTATTGGCGATGATGTCAGAATCTTTAATGCGACGGTCGAAGAGTATCGCGGAACTACGTTTTTGCAAATGATATACTGGGATGATCCCGAAGTCGTTGTTATCAGTAGCGGCAATCCGGTACCGGAGCCGTTAGTTGTAGATGTCAACGAAATAGCGGCTCCTGTATATGACCCGGGCGGCTGTCCTTTTGTAGGAACAACAACAACTAGCTCAAGAAAATTCCCTCCTAGGTATGACCGGGGCGGCGGTGGTTCTTTCGTGGGAACAACCAATTATCCTCCTAGCCCGGGCGACGGCGGTTATTTCGTAGTCGACCACAGCGCCGAAAAGTACGAAGCTATGCTGCTCAGGGTTGAAAATGTAGTTGTGACCGACATGGGACTTGGCAAAGCAAGCGATAATTATGTTCTTCAGGATTATGATAATCCCGATGACCCGAATTTTAGCTGCTGGGCCTCCGACTATCTGAACAATGACAAAGACCATTGGCAGTTGTATCATCCTTATGTTATACCAGACCAGCGATTTTGCAGTGTTACCGGTATCCTTGAACAGTATACACGACTTTCCTACGGCTGGGATTACTATCAATTGTTGACAACTTATACAGGCGATTTGAAACGCTATACGCCTGCGGACCTCAATGGCGATTGTATGGTGGATTTTTCGGATTTTGCCGTGTTTTGCCAGTATTGGCTCTGGGGTACGGAGTAAAGAATACTGTTTTTTGCGAAGGAATGATTTTATCAAGGGGATTAACGAAATGAAAAAAGAGTATATTTTCGGGGTGCTGTTTTTCAGCGGATTATGGGGTATTTCCGAAGCGGTTTTGGGCGATGCTTTGTACAGAAATAATGTGCCGTACGCATCTGTTCCCTTAACTATAATCGGTTTTATCATTCTTACTTTTGCGAGGGCTTACTTTCCGCAGAAAGGCACCGCAATACTCATTGCCGCCTGCGCGATGCTGTATAAGTTTCTAAACGACCCTTTCTTTGCATGTCACCTTCTGGGGATTTTCCTGATGGGTGTTTGCTACGAAGTGGTCTTTGGTCTATTTGAGAGCAAAAATCGAGCGATTTGTGCGGCGGTAGCGGCCTATCTGAATTATGCTTTGTTCGCTTTAATAATTACTTATGTATGCAGATATGAGCATTGGGTACAGGGAGGTTTTGGCCGGATTTTCGAGCACATTGCTATCAGAGGGACTATGGCTGCTATCGGCAGCGAAGTATTTGTCACAATTAGCTTTTATCTTGCCCAGCGGTTAAAGACAAGGTTCGCTATGCCGTTCGGATTTCAATTTCGGTTAGTTAGCGGAGGTGTATCTGTGGTTACGGCAGCACTATGGGCGTTTGGTATAGCTATGTATTTACTGTCATAAATTGCGAGCTGATGGTATCGATAAAAAATAAGATTATTTTGTGGACGGGTGAGAGACACTGCGGCAAAACTACCAGCGCTGCCAGACTTGTACAGATGGCGAGTAATGAAGGGTTCAAAGTTAGCGGATTGCTGGCACTTTGTGTGTGCCTTAACGGCAGATTAGTTGGTTTTGATGTGCTCGATTTGCGAAGTAACAATCGAGCACCTCTGTCAAGGCGTACAATGAACAAAGGCAAAGACGGACCGTTCAATTTCATAATTGACGGTCTAAAACTTGGCAATGCTGCCCTGCGTACAGAAAACACAAAATCGGCTGACCTTATCATCGTAGATGAATTCGGGCCATTGGAATTAAAAGGAGATGGCTGGCGCAGAAATGTAGATTCATTATTAGTTTCGAGTGATGCTGTAATATTACTTGTTGTTCGCAAAGAGTTAGTTGACGCAGTTCGGCAATTATATGCGAAATTCAGTTGTCGAGAACTTGCTGCGACTGATGTAGATTCTATCGACGAAGTTATCAAAGTGCTCAAGAATCATCGTTGCCAGGTTGAGGAACAGAATGTTCAGGCTTGATGGGATGTTGATGATTGGTTCAGCCGGGGCAAATGTGGGTAAGACGGAATTGGCCTGCGCACTAATAAAGAAGTTTGGCAAAAGTAGTGATATCGTTGGAATAAAAATTACTACGATAAAGGCCAAAGACGGCCAATGTCCTCGTGGAGGCCGAGGTTGCGGCGTTTGCTCATCTTTGGAGGGAGATTTTTACATTACGCAAGAGACCAATAGGGCTTCGGGAAAAGATACGGGCAGACTATTGGCTGCGGGAGCGAGTGGAGTTTTCTGGCTGCGTGTTTTGAAAACACATCTACAGGAGAGTATAAAAACCTTGCTGGATATAATCGGGCCTGATGCAGTTTCGATTTGTGAATCAAACTCGTTGCGGGAAGTGGTTGAGCCGGGACTTTTTCTTATGGTGAAGGGTCATAATGACAAGAGCTGGAAAAGCTCGGCTGACGAGGTTAAAGAATATGCAGATAAAATTATTGTTTCAAATGACAATGGGGTTGACCCCGTTAGAGAATCCAGGGACAGAGAGAAAACAAAAAACAAAAAACTCTCTAACGGGGTTGATTTTGACCTTAACCTAATCAAACTAATAGATGGCAAATGGAAGATGCAGGAGAAGGCAACGGCGATAATTATGGCAGGTGGCAGCAGCAGCAGGATGGGCGTTGATAAGAGTATGCTGGCGATTAATGGCCGGCCGATGATAGAGAGAATATCTGAGCAGCTTCGCGGCACATTCGACCAGGTACTTATAAGTGCAAATGAAGCGGATAAATATAGCCATCTTGGCTTTAGGGTTGTCCCTGACAAGGTGCCGGGGCAGGGGCCTTTGATGGGAATAGCCTCGGCTCTGGAAGCTTCTGCTAATGAGCTTAATTTTGTTGTGGCCTGTGATGTTCCGAATATAAATGTCAGGTTTGTCAGAAGAATGCTT
>CAZZHL010000205.1:0-4976 GCA_964653945.1 uncultured Pirellulales bacterium | reverse complement strand
CGCCGGCATATCGTATTGATGGCGATTTGGTAAGACTTAAAGGCCCTGCTGTAACTTCGGAGCTGGCGAAGCAGCTTATCTATCCGCTTTTAAGCGATGAACATCTGCAGAAATTCCAAGCCAGGCAAAATGCTGATTTGTCTTATCGACTCGGCCAGTTGCAGTTTCGGATAAATATATTTCAGGAAAACGATGGTATTTGTGCCGCAATTCGAGCGTTATCGTTAAAAATTCCAAAAATTGAGGAAGTCGGCTTTCCAAATGATGCCTGGAAAGATATTGTCAATCTCAATCAGGGACTTGTCCTTTTAACTGGGGTAACAGGTGCCGGAAAATCTACAACGATTGCCTCGCTAATTGACCGAATAAACGAGAAACGAGCCTGTCGGATTATAACCATCGAAGACCCAATAGAGTACCTCTACGGCCATGGACATTCGATGATTTCGCAGCGTGAGGTCGGAAGGGATGTCAAGTCTTTTCAGGAAGGGTTAAGGGCGATGCTGCGGGAGGACCCGGACATAATATTCGTCGGAGAGATGCGGGATGCCGAGACGATAGCGATGACGCTTATGGCTGCCGAGACCGGCCATCTGGTCTTCTCCACGTTGCACACCAGGGATACCACCGGCACAATCACACGGGTGCTGGATTATTTCCCATCCGGCCGGCAGGAGGAAGTGCAAAACCAGCTCTCACTTGGGCTGGCCTATATCATCTGTCAGAAACTTATACCCAAAAAAGACGGCAAAGGCAGGATTGTGGCGATGGAAATACTTAATAATAACTTTGCCTGCGCTAACCAGATACGCACCGGCAAAATTGAGCAACTGTATTCTCAACTTCAAACAAAAACCAAAAATAAGCCTGATGAAAAAATGATAACGATGGAAAGTCACCTGGCAAAGCTGGTAAAGGAAGACAAAGTTGACTTGCTCGAAGCCAAGAAATGGGCGAACAGTCTTACCAGCTTCACTGACGCTATGAAGCGACTTTAGCGGGTCTAAAGTATGACAATCCGGTTCAACTGCCCCAACTGCGATTCGCTGATTGCTTTTCACGATAAACACAGTGGTAAACGTGCTAGATGCTTGAATTGCGGGCAACTTCTTATAATTCCTTCCAGGGACGACGAAACACCGCAAAAAATCGAACCAAAAATCGAAAAGGGTGAGCCGCTTGCCGGCTTTTACCGTGCGGTGTTTATTGATAGCTGGAAGCTGTTTGTTGACCCGGAAAATGCAGCTTCGCTGGCCTTTGTCATTGCAGCGGTGTGCTTCAAGTTTTTTCTCGCCGGAGGAATCTGTTGCGTGAATTATATCTCCTTTATTATTGTCTGGGGCTGGCTGCTGGGATTTTACCTCAACATTATTTACGAGACGGCCTTTGAGATAGACAAATTGCCGGAAATATACCTTGGAACAAGCATCACCTTTTTATGGTATGTTATTAAGCCGTTTCTAACTTTCTTCTTCACGATAATGGTTGTGCAGTTTCCCTTAATTATTACGCTGAGTCTGCTTCAGGATAAAGGCATAACATACGAAAATATGTGGGCCGAGCATACCGGCTATTATCTGCTTCTGCAGGGACTTTTTGTATTTGGGCTGTTTTTGTTTCCGATGGCAGCCCTTACGATGGCCGTGGGCAAGGACATCACTCTATTAAGGCCTGATTATTTCTTAATCCCCATATTCAAGGCATTTATCCAATATCTTGTTGTGGTATTTCTGCTGACGGCATTTGCCATTCTTGAAATGCACACAGTTCAATTTTCTGGTGCTGACTTAGCCACAACGGCGAAGGATTTGGCGTTAAATCTCGCTGTTCAGGTTGTTGGCATAATTGCTATGCGTTCGATCGGCCTTTTCTATAGGCATTATTACTGCCATCTTCTTTGGTAGTATTGTGGCAATTCAGGTCTAAAAAGAGAATAGCAAAGTAAAAGGCCCTCCTGTTATATTGGTATTTTATTTAATGAAGCTTCCCAGCAGCCGCTGCAGAAGCTCCATTGGCAGGCCCATTACGTTTGTCAAACTGCCTTCGATTCTTTCAATAAATTCATCATCTTTTTCTTTTATTGCATAAGCGCCTGCCTTATCCCGCCAGGAGCCGCTTTTAATATGTTCGGCAATTTGCTTATCAGTTATTTTCTTCGGATAGATAGTAGTGCTGTCACTTTCAACAATCTCGGTGCCGTCACTTAATCTGATAATTGCAATAGCGGTTATGACCTTGTGAGGCCTACTAAAGAGCTTCCTTGTAATTTGCTCCGCCTCTTCGGCATCGTTGGGTTTTCCAATGATTTGCCCGCAGAAATCTACGATGGTGTCGGCACCAATTATTAGGCAATCCTGCCGAGACGTGCCGTCTCTGGCACGGCTGGCCGGGTGTTTTCTCGCAACGTTTTTTGCCTTGGCCAGAGCCAGGCGTTTGGCATATTCGCAAGGCCTGCCCGCCGTACAAGAGCCTTCTCCGCCGAAGTGGCTACGAAGGCCGGACTCTGGGCAGGCGGGGCTGATTGCCTCAGCCAAAAAAGTCGCCGACGCTTCAAAGCTATGGCGACGGAGCGCTGATTCATCAATATTGGGGCTGACTGATGTGAATTTATAACCGGCCTCAGCCAATAACTGCCTTCGTCTCGGCGAAGCTGAAGCCAAGATGATATGTGTCGGACATTTTTTAGACATAATTATTACTTTTATCGCCAACTTTGCTCGGTCTAGGACATAAAGCACGAAGCACGAAACCCTAAATCCTAAACAATATCGAAATTTAAATGTTCAAATGACCGAAACGTTTTGAATACCCGCTTTCACAGGTACAAATTTTGGATTTTGGTAATTTGAATTTGTTTAGGATTTAGATATTATAATTTAGGATTTAATAAAATAAACTCGGTATTCTCAGCAGTTAATCTTTAACGATTGCCCAGCAGAAAATCAAATATTCTTTTTCTATTCGGTCGATATCCTCGCCGATATATCGCTCAAACAAAAGCTGTCCAACGGCCCGGTTCCAGCCCACGGTTCGCGGGATGTTCCTGTCTATTGCGACCCTTTTGTTCGTTTTATTGAGCGGCCAGTTTCCCATTAGGCCGTCCAGAAGCAGCTTACGGTAACGGCCCAGCCGTTTATTATAATCGGCTTCTCTTAAAAAACGCACAAGTGCGTAAGATTGGCTGTAAAAGGCCGCCACCACCTCACACTCGTCCATGGCAAGGACTTCGCTCGGATTGATTGTTATTAATTGCCACAGTGGTATCATTTTCTTTTTTAACAGCGTTTTTTTCAGCGCCTCTAATCGGTATGTATTTTCATCCGGCTTAAAATAGAATGTTTCCTGTTCGCTTCTGTGTGCCTCAAAGAGCATCGCCACTCCCTCGTCAAGCCAGCTTGGCAGCCGAAACTTGAATAGTCTGCTGTTAAACTGATGCCATCCTTCGTGCCCGAGAGCCGTAAAAGTTCGCTCTATGCCGATATTATATGTCACGCAGGCGCCGTTTAGATAATATGCGCCGGATTGAATTTTGCAAAAAAGCTCCGCTTGTTCGCCTGCGAAGGGCTTTGTGAAATCTTCCCACTGCCGGCGGTTGGCAAAAAGGTATGTGGTAAATTTGGTTTTCGTTTCAATCGGTTCAGCCAATTGGCTGTTATAGCTGCGATATGCGGCTTCCACGAATGCGGGCACTGACCGAAGCATCAGCGGCTCTAATAGTGTTGTGAAAATCTCATAGTGGGGGGTGGTAAGTTTGAGCCCCGGACCATACTCATTTTCCCAGACATCAGCAGAATGCAGCTCCGGCAGATTTTGCTTCTGCAGATACTCGACCATGCCGGCGGGTGTATCGAGCCCCCCTTGCCTCTTACCAGAGGCAAGAATAGGGGTTTCGATTTTGTCAGTCTTATGACAACTCGATAGACAGACAATCGTTATTATCCAAATTATTGCTGAATTTCTCCGTAAGGAGTCCATAGGACTTAGCACGGTTTGTCTTTTTAGGTTTTTTCGGCGTTTTAAGCTCTCTGCTGTTAATCTTCTTTGATTTCTTTGAAAGTTGCGCCGAATACATCAGCGGTGAACAGGTAAACTTCTGTGCTCCGGTCTTTCCAGGCATTTGCGTCAAGGCCGGCTTTGTGTGAGCAGCAGTATGAAAGAAATTCCTCTTCGCGCCAGCCGGTCTCAGTGGCAACCTGAGGCAGAAAACAGCCGGAAGCATGACCCTTTTTTATATAAATGCCGTCAATCCCGAGACGCAAACTTAATGGGTCGTCTGTTCGCTGCAACGGCGAAAGAACTGATATCTCGACATCCAGCTGCTCTAATTCATCGGCGGTTATCGGGTCGTCAAGGAATCGCGGGTCACTGGTAGCTGAGGCCTTGGCCATCTCGGCTATTAGCTCAATCAAAGGACTTTCAGAGGTGAATTGCCCGATGCATCCGCGCAATCGGCCATGATTTTTCAAAGTAACGAAGCAGCCGCAGTGCTCGTTTAGCTCAGGGTCGTCCGATTCGGGTGTTTGGGTCGGCTCACGCTTGATAACCGCTACAACTGTGTCGCGAGCTGCTTTGAGTAAAACTTTTTTTTGCTCTTCGTTCATAATTACCGACCACTAATAATCAATGAAGCCATTTTATCACAAGGAATCCGCCAATCAAGAGTGCTACAAAGGCAAGTGTGAGCCAGTTGAAGTATTTTTCAATTACCGGGCGGATTTTTTCACCTTTCCAGCCGACCAGCCCTGCCACCATGAAAAATCTTGCCGACCGGCTCACTGTCGAAGCGATAAAAAATCCTATAAAGTTAATCCTGGCTACACCAGACGAAATTGTACAGACCTTATATGGCAAGGGTGTAAAGCCGCACGTAAAAACTATCCAGAAGTCGTATTTATCATACCATGCCTGAAATTTTGCGAAGTTCGCTTCTGTCAAGCCAATCGCTCCAAGATGTGCGTAGGCCCACTGACCTATCA
>CAZZHL010000204.1:0-4980 GCA_964653945.1 uncultured Pirellulales bacterium | reverse complement strand
TGAAACGAGGTGAACAATATAAGGAAACTTCTAACGGGGTGAAAATATGGAGCAAATAATAATCCATCCAATTGGGATAATTTGCTCACCATATAAAGAAGGCACGGATATTCCTATCCAGGGAACTTTTAAAAGTGATGTTGAGGCGTGGATTGAATTGAAGGATAAATATGCAGGTGGGCTAAAAGATCTGGATAAATTCAGCCATGCGATGATCCTATACCATTTCCACAAATCACAGAGAGAGGAAACCGAGGGCAGACCTTTCTTAGAGCAAGACAAACATGGGATATTCGCCATAAGAAGCCCGCATCGGCCCAATCACATAGGCCTTTCCATTGTGAAAATCAAAAAGATAGAGGCAAATAAGATGTATTTCACGGAAGTAGATGTTCTGGACGGGACGCCTGTTCTTGATATAAAGCCCTATGTCAAATATTTCGACAGCCGGGACAATGTAAAGTCCGGCTGGCTGGATAAGCACTTCAAAGATGGCAATATCCCGGACGAAACTATTCTAAGATAAAGTGCCGGCTTTGCTCGTGCTACCTGCTTGCACTAAGCTTGTCGAAGGGTCGAACCGAAATCGAGTTAAAATTTTTTAAATTGCTCAAACTCGAATTCGAGTTCCGTTATTATTATAATATTACTTTCGACTTCGTTTCGAATTCGAAATGGCAAATCCCGTTCCAGTTTCAAAGAATTTTTGTAATTTATCGCTTCGCTCCATCGTTTCGCAAGGACTTAGAACTCAAAGCTTCTAACTAACGACGTCTTTTTCTAATCAGAATTCCGCCCAGGCCAAGCAGCAAAAGAGTTGTAGGTTCGGGGACAACAAGAGTAAAGCTTGAATCGTCGAAAAGAAGGATATGGTTATTTATTGACTCACCAGTTAATAAAGTTCCAGTTAGGTAATAATCAGTATAACCCGGCTTATTTAAATTGATGTATGTTCCATATTCAACTGGCGAACCATTGATTTTAAAGTTAGTTCCATAAACGAATAATTGGCAAGATTCATCAGGCCAGTATGGGTTGGCACCTAATCCGATTTCTCCAATCAAATTGCCTCCGTAAACGTGAGCACTTGATTGTTGATGAATTAGCGCAGAATTGTCCCAGCTGGCATGGCCGACAGTCCCTCCTCTTATTTCAACCTCACCGTGGTCGAAAAGAAGAAGCCTGTCCATTGTTCCTCCTGTTATTGTAGCAAAGGCATTATGTTCAACTATTACGTCAGAAGAACTGCCAACCTGGCCGCCAGCAAAAAGCAGCTCACTTGTATCGCCCATTTGCAGGTTTCCTTCATCGTTAGCTACTATTTGGCCGCCAGTAATTTCTATATAGCTTGAGCCATAGCCTGACAGGTAAGATTTTAACGTACCACTGGATATGTATATTTGACTACTATCGTACGAAGTTACATAGCGGTCAACTACGCCGCCACTGATATCTAATTCACCGCTATCCTCAACCCTGGCACGGCCTGTTATTCTTCCGTTTGGTAGAAGCTCTACAACAGTAATGTTCCTTATTTCGACATTATCGTCTATTGTGTAATCAACTGGGTTGTATAGGCCATTATTAAAAGTAACATCAGCTTTTATTGGTGTAACAAAGATATAGAACAAAAGAGAAAGTACAATTAGATATCTACTTTTCATCTTCACACCTCCCCAAAAAACTTTTAACGTCTTCTTCTAATCACCAATCCGCCCAGACCAAGCAGCAAAACCGTCGCGGGTTCAGGAATAACAGAAACTTCAAAGCTAAACGATAAATCTTTATCATAAGAGCTCCAAGGGCCATCTTCTGGGTCTTTCACTCCATTGTAAAAGCTTGCATAATAACTCGTCTTGTTGCCCATGAGTGAAGTTGCCCATGCCCAATCATCATCTGAGTCAATAAATGATGTGTCGTTTACTATCGAAATACTGTAATTCCCGTGGGACAGATATATTCCGGACAGAAAAGACGAGTACTCATAAATAGGAGTGTTCCATACAACGGTCGAAAATCTTTTCATTGTATCCTCACGAGAAACTGAGTTCATATTTATCTCATATATTAAGGTAGAAGAAGATGGAATTTGAGAATTAAAAATGCGAATATAAAAACTGTCCGAAGCCGGTGCTGTACCTGTAGCTACGTATCCCCCCCACCACGTAATCTTATCAATTGAAACAGCCAACTCTACTTCAATTACAAAATCATCGGCAGCATATTGACCGACAGTATAAGAATTATCCGGATCGCTGACTAAACCATTTGTGTACAAAGGCTCTTGATTTACTATTGCAGAGAACAAGACACTTGACGGAAGCGTGATGAATAATACTGCAACCGATAACCAAACTATCTTTACACTTTTCACCTTCACCTCTCCTCAAAAGTTTTTAACGTCTTTTTCTCCTAAACGCCAATCCGCCCAGACCAAGCAGCAAAACCGTGGCCGGCTCGGGAACAAGAACGATTCTGGCATCGTGGCCAATTTGAAATTTAGTATCAATAAACCCTCCACTCGGCAGCGTGCCGGTCAGGTGTCTGTAAGGTTCGCCATCAGGACCGCCACCAAAGATGCTGGTGAGTTCTCCGTAACCGAATGGCTGGCCATCAACTGCAAAATCAGAGCCAAATATTTGTATTATACTTTGGTCTAATAGTGTCAAATAACCACCTATCAAACCGCCGGAGATATTTACCTGACTGGAATCGTAGCTTGAAATGGCGTAATATATATGGCCGCCACGGACATTTATCCTGCTGTTTTCATGCCCACACAGGGCCGAGTAATGGATTATACTTCCACCATCCAGCAGATTTACAGTAGTGTACATCTCCGGTGTCTGATAGTCCACACGGACATCTTCGTAGATTCCGTAGTCGATGTCGTGTGTCAGGCCGTCGTTGAAGTGGATTGTCCCAGAAGCAGGGCAAGCACACAGAAACAATACCACCGCAGCTAAAAGAACGGATTTCCTCTTCATCATTCTTCTCCTTGCTCAGTAAGCCTTTTAGAAACTATTCACCGCCGTGTGAAGTTAAGAAATGCCTGCCTCGGCATAGCCAAAGGCGAAGCAGGGTTCCTCCGTTGAACGAGCACCGAAAAATACCACATATCTTGTACTTATTATAGGATGTTTTTGAGAAATGTCAAGAAAAAAACTCTACTTTGTCCCCTGCCATCCGCCCTCCGGCAGGCTAAATATCGGCTTTTTTCTTTTCTGCCAGGTATTGATTTATAGCGGCGGCGGCGATTCGGCCCTGGCCCATCGCCAAAATTACCGTTGCAGTCCCCAGAACAATATCTCCGCCGGCATAAACGCCCTCCATCGATGTTTTGCAGTTTTCATCAACAACGATATTGCCCCATTTATTAAACTCTAATCCCGGCGTAGTCTGGCGAATCAACGGGTTTGCTATATTGCCGATAGCGATAATTACCGTATCAACTTCGATTGTGAATTCCGAGCCTTCGATGGCAATAGGCCTTCGCCTGCCTGATTCATCCGGCTCGCCAAGGCGATACTTGAGGCATTCAATAGCGGTTACGCGGCTGTTTTCATCGCCTATTATTCGTTTTGGGCTTTGCAGTATGTGAAATTCTATGCCTTCTTCTTTTGCGTGGTGGACCTCTTCAATTCTGGCTGGCATCTCTTTTTCCGTTCTTCGATAGACCAGATAGACTTTTTCAGCTCCAAGCCGTACCGCTGTTCTTGCTGAGTCCATTGCAACGTTGCCGCCGCCGATAACGGCTACCTTCTTCGAGCGAGCGATTGGCGTATCGGCACCTTTGCCGAAGGCGTAGGCCTTCATAAGATTTGCGCGTGTGAGATATTCGTTGGCACTATATACACCGATAAGGGATTCGCCTTCGATACCCATAAAACTGGGTAGGCCTGCTCCAACACCGATATAGACCGCATCGAAGCCGTCATCCTTTATCAATTGCTCAATGGTTCTCGTTCTGCCGACAATAAAGTTACAGACGATTTTAACACCCATTTTTGTTAGAGTATCGATTTCTTCTTGCACAATAGCTTTAGGCAGTCGGAATTCCGGTATTCCATAGACCATAACGCCGCCCGGCTTATGAAAGGCCTCGAATATCGTAACATCGTGCCCTGCCCTTCTGGTATCCGCTGCTGCAACGATACCACCGGGGCCTGAACCGATTACCGCCACTTTCATACCCGTCTCGGAAGCAACCGCAGGGACGCTTGTTTCATCCTCATCAAGGTCGGCAACGAATCTTTCAAGCCGGCCTATCGAAACGGCCTTCGTCGGGTCTTTAAATTTCAATCCAACCGTGCACGTCTGCTGGCACTGCACTTCCTGTGGGCATACTCGCCCGCAAACAGCAGGTAATAATGAATTTTCTTTGATGATAGCCAGTGACTTTTTGAAATCACCTTCTGCGATTGAAGCGATAAAGTCCTGTATTCTTATCTGAACCGGACAGCCCTTAATACAAGGTGCATTTTTACACTGCAAGCACCGCATAGCTTCCAGCCTTGCCTGAGTTTCGGTATAGCCCTGTGCTACTTCATTGACGTTGCTTCTTCTGGCGACATGGTCTTGTTCGGGCATCCCCTGAGGAGGTATTTTATACCTGTCAGCCGGCTTAAGCTGACCTGCCTTCTGTTTTTCCAAAAGCTCTTGCAATAGCTTTTGTCTTTCTTCTTCAGTCATATTGAAGCTTGTAATTAATCTACTTATCCAGTCCTATTTTGCATCGGTGCTTCTTATAGTCTTCGTGTGCTTTTTGTTCCTGGTCTTTATAGGCGTTCAATCTTTTTATCATCAAATCGAAGTTGACTTTATGGCCGTCAAATTCCGGCCCATCGACACAAACGAATTTGGGCTGGCCATCAAACTCAATTCGACAGCCGCCGCACATGCCGGTTCCATCGACCATAATCGTATTAAGCGATACCTGAGTAGGAATATTGAACTTTTTCGTTACCTCACAGCAGAACT
>CAZZHL010000203.1:0-4995 GCA_964653945.1 uncultured Pirellulales bacterium | reverse complement strand
ATATTGAAAGTTCAAGGCCTTATATATCAGGTACTATATGGGCATTTGACAGTACGAGCTCCACTATATCTGAAACTACGCCTATCGGCACCATAATAGACAATTCATTCTCTTACACCATACCGCCGCTGACTGTTTGTCACATAATTCTTGAAGCTTTGTGCCCTACAGGTGACGTCGATGGTAACTGTCTGGTTGATTGGGAAGACCTGCGAATTCTCGCTGAAAACTGGCTTGTCCCCGGTGGCAACGCGAATCTCAATGGAATAAACAACGTCGATTTCTGCGACTTTGCCCTGCTGGCTCAAGACTGGGGCTTATGACCGTTGCCGGTTTGTGTCTTATTTGAGCCTCTTTGCCAATTCTGAGCCGAATTCCTTGGCAAGTCTGCCGACAGTGTATTGCTTCGTGTTATCGTAGGATGCGGTAAGAAGCATTTGGCCTTCTTTATCTTTAGCTCGGTATATTCCTGGTCCCACTGAAAATCTTTTGGCCATAATCAGCTAAAAACAGGCCGTATGCCACAGTGGGACACCCCACGTGGTATCCTAATTTGAAAATAAGGATTGTAATTTTGTCAATAATAATTATAGTGAGCTTGTCGAAGCTATTTACGTTTAGGATTAAACCTGCTCGTGCTTCGCAGAGCAGCATAAGTTGCTTATCGTAATATGTCTTTTAATTTTAAGGTCCTTTTGTTGAGTTAAGAGGTCGATTTAAGATGCGTAAAGAAAAAGATTATAAGTGGCTGAAAACAGTCTTGGGTTGTTCTTTTTTCGTCCTGTTCTTTGCCGGCAGTTGTTCAGATAACAGCAAGTCAGCCTCAGCCGAAGCTGAATTGCAGCGATTGGCCCTCAGGCAAAAGATAAAGCTTTTGGAAGAAGCTGGTGAGCCGGCACTTGTTGTTGGCAGTGAGACTATAAGCAGCGATGATATAATTAATTCGCCGGTTGATTTAGGTAGAAGGTTCATCTCGCCAATTGAATATCTCACGCCAACAGCGCAAGCGAATAGTCTTGAGCAATTCAAAGAGCAGGCCAGAGAACCGCTCGAAACAGCGCTGTCAGTTAAGATTACAGACATTTTATTTTATCAGCTGGCTAAAAGCCAGGCCGCAGAGAATGTTAACGAAGCACTGGAAAAAGCAGCAGAAACGGAGCTAAGAAAATTTGTTCTCAACCATGGAGGCGACCAGGTCAAGGCAGATGAAGCACTTAAAAAAATGGGAATGGATAGACGCAGTTTCAAGGAACGTCAAAAAAAATTCATGCTTACTCAATCGTATATAGCAAAGGAATTTCCCGACTACAGCGGCCCTATTAGTTATCGCCAGCTAAAGGCCCGTTACGAGAAAATGAAGGAAGAATCCTTTGTTAGACCGCCTACAATACAGTTTCGTCTGATAGATATCCAACCCGACAAACTACAGCTTTCAGACCCAAATCAAAACCCGCTTGAAGAATCGAAAAAGTTAGCTGATAAATTGGTTGAGCGAATCAGCGCCGGCAAAGATTTCGGTGAATTATCGCTTGCATACTCACACGGACATATGAGGACATTCGGTGGACTATGGAATCCGGTGAACCCGGATTCGCTGGCTAAACCTTATGATATCCTTGCCGTTGAGGCAGAGAGATTATCGCCGGGTCAAATTACAGGGCCGATTGAAGCAGAGGGGCATATTTTTATAATGAAGCTCGAGGAAAAACGCTTGAAGGACTATGAACTGTTTGAAGAAGTGCAACAACAGGTAAAGCGGAGGATTATTGCCGACCGACGGCGGGAAATTATTAATAAACTTAATGCCAAAATGATGCAGCAACGGGAGCTCGAAGACAAGGACAAATTCATAGATTTCTGCATACAAAAAATTTACCGAATAAGCAACCAGTAAATGGTAACTGGTGATTGGTGAATGGTAATTATTTTCCCATTTAACCAGTCCCTTAGGGACCAGTTACCATTTAACCAATTACCAATCAGGATTTACAGATGGAAATCATAGCACATGGTATAGACCTCGTAGATTTTCCACGAATAGAAGAGATGATAAAACAGCACGGGGAGCGTTTCCTAAATAAGGTCTTTACTACCGCTGAACAGGCCTATGCCGAGGCAAAAAAAGATGGAACAGAGAAATTAGCTGGCCGTTTTGCAGCAAAGGAAGCGATTCTTAAACTGATGGGGACCGGCTGGCGGGGCAAGATTGCCTGGACCGATATTGAGATAGTAAATAATCCGGCAGGTCAACCGGAGGTTACCCTATGCGGCGAAGTTAAAAAAATTGCCGACAGGCTTGGGATTAAACACATAAGCGTCAGTATTACACATACAGCCAATTTCGCAATTGCCTCGGCAGTTGCGCTCGCAAAAGCAGATGAAGCCAAATGAGTTTGACTGCATTGTTATCGGAGCGGGTCACGCCGGCGTCGAAGCTGCCTTTGCTGCTGCGAAAATCGGCGCCAAAACGGCCCTCATAAGCATCAGCAGAGATACAATAGCCAAGATGAGCTGTAATCCAGCTATCGGTGGTCTTGCCAAGGGACAGATTGTGCGAGAGGTTGATGCGCTGGGCGGGCTGATGGGACTGGCGATTGATGCCACGGGCATCCAGTTTCGAATGCTGAACCGCTCGAAAGGCCCGGCCGTTCAATCACCACGCGCCCAGGCCGACAGGCAAAAGTATCACGAATTTATGCAGCACGCACTCGAGCAAACTGAAAATCTGACCATCATTGAGGCAATAGCAACAGAGATAATAACGGAAAACAATAAGGTGCGAGCGGTGAGTTGCAAGGATGGGTCGGTCTATCATACCCAAACTGTCGTTGTTACGACGGGGACTTTTCTTGGTGGGGTGATGTATATCGGAAGTGAGAAATGGGCCGGTGGACGGCTCAATGAGCCGCCCAGTATCGAACTTTCACAATGTCTGAAACGGCTCGGACTGGAACTTGGCCGAATGGCAACCGATACAACACCGAGATTAGATGCCAGAACCGTGAATGTGGACAAATTGCAGGTCCAGCCTGGAGATGACCCACCAGTGCCGTTTTCATTTATGACAGAATCGATAGACCGACCTCAGGTGCCCTGCTGGATTACATATACAAATGAAAAAATACACAAACTGCTTCGAGACAATCTGCACCGTGCTCCGCTTTCCTCCGGCCAGATAACCGGGGCCGACCCGCGTTACTGCCCGAGCATTGAAGGCAAAGTCGTCAGGTTTGCAGATAAAACCCAGCACCGAATTTTCCTGGAACCGGAAGAAGAAACGATAAAGACGATTTACTGCAATGGAATTTTCACCTCTATGCCAAAAGATGTTCAAGAACAAATGCTAAGGTTACTGCCAGGGACGGAAAATGCTCAGATTATTTATTATGCCTACGCAATTGAATATGATTATTGCCCACCGGTTCAATTAATACCCAGCCTGGAAACCAAGAAAATAGCCGGGCTGTTTCTGGCCGGGCAGATAAACGGAACAAGCGGATACGAAGAGGCGGCTGGGCAGGGCATTATGGCAGGTATCAATGCCGCCAGAAAAATGCAGGACAAAGAACCAATCGTTCTTGGCAGAGACCAGGCATACATCGGCGTACTAATAGATGACCTGCTGACCAAGGGCATTGATGAGCCGTATCGAATGTTCACATCACGGGCTGAATACCGTTTACTTCTTAGAGCGGACAACGCGGATAGAAGATTGACGCAAATCGGTAAATCAGCAGGTCTTGTGGACCAGCAGCGCTGGACGAAATTCCAGAAAAAGACAGAAGATATTGATAAACTCAAAGCCTATCTGACGAACACTCGGTCGGATGACCAGTCTTCGACCCTGAGGCTCAGACCCGAAGGGAGTTTATGGCAGCAGCTTCGACAGCCAAATAGTGCTGTTGCAAAAACGCTCACCAGTAATCCCGACATCAGAAATATGAACCTGGCTGAAGATGTTTTGCAGGCCGCAATCATCGACGCAAAATACGAAGGTTATCTGGCTAAGCAGCAGCGCTTGGTGGCCGGTTTACAGAGTTTAGAGCATAAAAAGCTTCCGCTCGATTTGGATTACAACACAATCACGCATCTTCGGTCAGAAGCAAAAGAAAAACTATCGCTTTTTAAGCCGAGCACACTTGGTCAGGCCTCTCGAATAAGCGGTATCACTCCCGCTGATATTACCGTGATTCAAGTCCATTTGAAAAAGATGTAGGCGTACCTATGATGGACCAGATGATGTCGCAGCTACTTTTATTGCGTCGGAAAGTTCAAGCATACCTTCGTACAAAGCCCGGCCGATTATTGCGGCTTCAACCCTCAACTCAGCCAGCTTTTTAATATCAGCCAATTCCTTAACACCACCAGAAGCGACAACAGGCACTTCTACCGCCTCGACAAGTGCCTTTGTTCTTTCAAGATTTGGCCCTGTCATCATACCGTCTCTGGCAATGTCGGTATATATTATTGCCGCCAAAGGTAATTTGGCAGCTTCGACTGCAAAGTCCAGCAAAAGTTGCGGGCTATCCTGTGTCCAGCCGTGAGTGGCGACTTTTGAGCCTCTTGCATCAAGGCCGAGTACAATCTTACCGCTGAACTTTTCGGTTATCTCGCTGAACCACTCGAAGTCGCTAACGGCTTTAGTGCCGATTATCACACGTTCTGCACCCATATTGAGCAGCTGCTTTATAGAATCTTCGTTCCGTAGTCCGCCGCCAACTTCAATTTTGAATTGTCCAAGATTTGCAATAGCTGATATCGCAGGTATATTAACCGGCTTACCTAATTTGGCTCCATCCAAATCGACAATATGCAGCCATTCTGCCCCAGCCTGGCTAAATTCCTGGGCCTGCTTTACTGGATTATCCTGATAGGTTATCTGCCGATGATATTCACCCTGGATTAGCCGAACACATTTACCATCGCGCAGGTCAATTGCCGGTATTATATACATTGCTTAACCTCGAATATTCTTAACAATTCGACGGATTTTAA
>CAZZHL010000202.1:1171-5001 GCA_964653945.1 uncultured Pirellulales bacterium | reverse complement strand
CGGTGTAACGGGTCTGATGATAGCGGCGCAAAAAGGCCATTCTGAGGTTGTTAAAACCTTGCTGGAAAAGGGCGCTGATGTCGGTATGAAGAGAACCACCGACGGCGGAACGGCCCTGATGATGGCGGCGCAGGAGGGTCATAAGGAAGTCGTCGATTTGCTGCTGGGAAAAGGAGCTGATGTCAATGCCGGAAATAACGGCGGCGTAACGGCCTTGATGAAAGCGGCGGAGAATGGCCATACGGAGGTTGTCAAATCCCTGCTGGAAAAGGGAGCTGTCGTCGATGCGAAGAGAACCACCGACTGCGGAACGGCACTGATGGTGGCGGTGCAGAATGGCCATACTGAGGTTGTTAAATCCTTGCTGGAAAAGGGCGCTGATGTCAGTGCGAAAAGGACCACCGACGGCGGAACGGCCTTAGAGATAGCAAAAAGTGGAGGTCGCGCAGACATTGTGCAGTTGCTTGAGAAAGCTGGTGATAAGAAATAGCTTGAAAAAGTCCGGGTGTTTTTTTAAGAAATTTTCTGGACAATATCAAACAAAGCGGTTAAAATTACGATATTAGAATAAGTGATTTTGGTTTTACGTTAAAAGAACATAGGTGGCTGATTATGGCGCATAAAAAAGGACAGGGCTCTACAAGAAACGGCAGAGACAGCAATCCTCAATACAGAGGCGTAAAGTTGTATGCCGGCCAGAGTGTTATTGCCGGCTCAATTATTGTCCGCCAGTGCGGAACAAAATTCTTCCCCGGCAGCAATGTCGGCATGGGCAGGGACTATACGCTATTTGCTACCTCAGATGGGCAGGTGCGCTTTCAGGGCCGAAAAGTACACGTCGTCTGACAGGAATTAAAGATAGTTGAGTTAAAAAGGATGGTTTTTACCATCCTTTTTTTTACATAAAAATCAAGTCAGATGCCGGATTTGCCATATCAAGGTCCAAAATTTTATAAGTTTTTGTCATTTTTGAACCCAAAAGTGGGTTTTGGATTAAATAGTCCTAAAAAACGAAAAAAACGCTATTTTTGGGGCGATTGCCCAAAAAAGTAAAGAAATTCACTTTTTTTGGTAATTTAGGTATTTTTTTCCTGACAATATCCCATGAGATGCGGTAATATAGTGGAAGTGAATAATATAGGTAAGTTCATAATATGAACTTATTTAAGCTGATGAGTGAGTGTGATGGAAAGTAGGAGGAAGCAGTACTTCTACTGCCCATCTTATTTTGTTCATTTGGTGGAGCTTTAAAGTTTAGAAAAGTAGATGATGAAGAGAGTTATTTTTATTGCTGTTTGTGTGCTAATCGCACTGCCTTGTTCTGTGAGGGGTGTTCCGCATATACCAGAGATTGAACTCACCTGGAACGGTGGTAGCAGCTGGTTGTCCGAGTATACAGAAGATGATGTTATGGAAATGGGCGGGTGTAAGTACGGCCTCAATGATACGTTGACGAGCGATGATGGCGTTTTCACTGCTTATTGGGGACTTACTTTTAGTCCAGACCCTGATGTGGTTGCCGTGTGGGGTATTATAAACTTGAGTGATGAGACACAGACTTTCACCTATACAGCGACCGCTCCAGTAGATCCGCCAATTACCACAAATACGATGTATGGTGGTTCCATGAGCGGTTCTTTCTCGGCAAACGGTCAAGGAGGTACTTTATCAACTGCCGGCTCGGACCCACTTTATTACGGTTTGATTGATAGTGTCGGCGTACTGGAGTTGTATCCTGCCACCTCATCCTGGACAATAGAGGAATATGAATCAATAACCATACCGGCAGTTAGTGATGGTTTACCAGGACCTTCACTGCCCTACGGACCTGTTTCGACTGACATCGGTATACAATTCAAATTTACGCTTACGCCGGGAGAAGCTGCGTCTTTTAACGGCAACTTCGTAGTCACTCCTGAGCCGGCGACAATTTGTCTGCTTGGCTTTGGTGCTTTGTGTCTGATTAGAAAACGCAGAACATAAGCTCTAAGAGAAAATTTAGAATTATAAACTATGAAGCCATGAGGAACCTCACGGCTTTTTTTATTTACTTTAACTTTTCAATATCGCTTGCCCAAACTTAGCCTGCAATTATTACTTAACGATACTTGCCATATAGCAGTATAATGTGTCCGCCGATGTGTCGGTCAGACTTCGTCGCCCAGACGAGTTGGATTTATTTTAAAAATGATGTTGACCGGTTAGATTAATGTTTATTGATGAGGCACAAATCTGGGTCAAGGCCGGAGACGGCGGTAATGGCTGTGTGAGCTTTCGCAGGGAAAAATTCATCCCCAAGGGCGGCCCTGACGGCGGCGATGGTGGAAAAGGAGGTGACGTCTATTTTCAGGCGGTTGAAAACCTCGATACCTTAATGGATTTTTCCGGCAAACATCACTGGCAAGCTAAGAACGGTCAGCCCGGCTCGAGTAGCAACAAACACGGTGCTAATGGTGAGGACCTTGTAATCAGCGTCCCGCCGGGTACTCTTATTTACGATGTCGATTTGAACCTGCTTCTAAAGGACCTCGATAAGGTTGGAATGAATGCATGCATATGTCGCAGCGGAAAGGGCGGCAGGGGCAATAAGGCCTTCGCAACGGCAACCAATCAAACTCCACGAAGCGCTGAACCCGGCAAAAAAGGCCAGGAAAGAAATATCCGGCTCGAACTGAAGCTCATCGCCGATGTTGGTTTGGTTGGTATGCCGAACGCAGGCAAAAGTACATTGATTTCCCGCGGCTCAGCCGCAAGGCCGAAAATCGCCGATTATCCATTCACTACGCTCGAACCGGTGCTTGGTATTGTCAGTTTAAGCGACTTCCGCAGGTTTGTTATGGCCGATATACCGGGTTTAATTGAGGGTTCTCACAAGGGCGCAGGGCTTGGCATCGAGTTTCTTCGCCATATTGAAAGAACTCGCATCATCGTCCACGTTCTTGATATAATGCCTGTAGATGGCTCCAGGCCGGCGGAGAATTATAAAGCCATCCGTCAGGAGCTGAAGCTATATAGCAAAGCGCTGGCTAAAAAGCCGGAAGTTATCGTTGCCAACAAGATAGACCTCGACCCGGATGGCAAGGCAGTTGCAGATTTGAAAAAAAAACTAAAAAAAACAATTTGCCCAGTCTCAGCAGTTACCGGCAGCGGGATAAAAGAGCTGAGCGAGTTATTGTGGCAAAAAGTCAAGGAAGCTAAAACAGAAGGTAGCCGTTATCCCGGCGGATTTCCATCTTGATGGCCTGTAGTAATTTCAGGTATAGTGCTGAGTTAATAAACAATAGAATTACAAATGAACACATGTTAGAAAAGATATGTCAGTCCCAAACGCCATCTTCATAGACACGAGCATTTTAGATGAGCAAAACTATAACTTCTCCTCTGCGGTTATGTCTGTTTTTCTTGAAGCAATAAAGAATCGGAATTTAATTTTACTGCTTCCAGATCCAACACGGAGAGAGATAAGACGCCACATCAAGGAACGTTCAGAAGAAGTAATCAGAGCTCTGGAAGGTGCAAAGCGAAAGGCTCCTTTCTTGGTAAAGTGGAAGGACTGGCCGATCAAGCAGAGCGATCCAACGCTATCTTTTCAGCTACGCAGTATCGCAGAGGATGAGTGGGATGGATTTGTTAAACACTTTAAGGTTAAGAACATAGGCTATAATGGAGTGATGTTAGAAGAGATTATGGATTGGTATGAGCAGCAGCGGGCTCCGTTCGGTGGAGGAAAAAAACGGAAGGAGTTTCCCGACGCCCTCGCGCTGGCAATTCTATTGACGTATGCCAGAAAGAATGGCGTTTCTGTGGCTGTGGTTTCTAAAGATAGGGAT
>CAZZHL010000202.1:0-1161 GCA_964653945.1 uncultured Pirellulales bacterium | reverse complement strand
ATAGGGATTTTGAAAGAGCGTGTGGATTTTATAGTGAATTACTTTATTTTTCTTCCCTACCAGCGCTTACTGAGTCGTTACTTTCCGCAGATAAACGTGTGTCGAAAGTGAAGGAGCTCATCGAAAGTAAACCAGCACTGATTATAGAAAAAATAGAGGAAGATTTCCCATTACTGGGATTTTACCATGATGAAGATTATGAGGCCGATATTGAAGATGTTGAAGTAGATGATGTTGCTATTACCGACCTAAGAGTAGTTCACATCGGAGGAAATGAGGCTACATTAGCGTTCGAGGCCGAAGTGTACTACTCCGCCCATGTAAGGATGGACGATCATTCAACAGCAGCTATAGATTCGTCAGAAGATTTCTATATGGTGCTGGAGGAGTATCGAGGCACTGTTCACGATTACACACAGATTTCGGGAATTGCCAAGTGTTCTGTGAGTGCCGATTGGAAGACGGTTAAAGAAGTTATAATGTTTGAGATCCAAGATGATGATATATCTGTCACAGAAAAGCCTGAAGAGGTATACTGGAAGGGCGAGGAGTAAAGATATCCGCCGATAAGCAAATACTCAACCTTATGAGCGTTGAGTAGCTTCAAAAATTCTTTGAAGTCGGGTGGCAGATGGATTGTAGCCATAGATAATTTCCCGCATTAACTCAACGGCTTCCAGACGTTCGTACGGGGTCTTGGAAAGCCAATAAGATTTCTCATCTGACTGGTCAAAAAGCGATGCTACAGTGAAAGCATCTCTTTGTAGCTTTGGAAAATCGAGCTTGTCCATACAACAACTATACTAGAAAAAGACATCTTTGTAAACAACTAATGCAACATTAAATTGACATCAACAAAAAAATAAGGTAGAAAATACGGATAGAATACTGTTAACCAAAATACGAAACACAAGCCACGAGCGGCGAATTATGAATATAATCGCAGTAGATATCGGCAATACGAATATCAACATCGGTCTTTTCCTCGATGGTGAAGAACAATTCGTCAAGTCCTTCTCTGGGCAGGAGCGGGAAGAACTGACAGATTGTTTAAAGACCACCTGGGAGAAAATCCCTATCGCCGAAAGCTCCAAAGAGAAAAAACGAGATGGTGTAATCGTCGTCAGCAGTGTAAAACCAGCTTGGACCAGGCTGGTTCAG
>CAZZHL010000201.1:0-5011 GCA_964653945.1 uncultured Pirellulales bacterium | reverse complement strand
CAATACGGGACTGGAGGTTATAGAACGGAATTTCAGACTCCTTCGTAATCCTCGCACTATTATTGGGACCCTTGTACAAAAGTCGCTCAACAACCTTTCCTTTAACCAAAGTCTCGGAGACAACTTCTGGAACATCCTCAGGCTTCAGACTCACATAGCAGGTCTCTTGTGGGAGAATAATCGCACAGGGTTCTTTCTGACAAAACCCGTGACAGCCTGTGCTTTTTACTATTATCTTCCCAGTCAAGCCTTGCCTTTGTATTTCATCAGTGAAAGTCTTTAGCACATCTTGGCTGTGGCGTGTTTTTCCATCGGTACCGTTGGTTAAGCAAACGACCTTCCTGCCCTTTGATTTAGCTAAAAGGTTTTCCTTAAGCTTTTCCAAGTCAGCGACTGAGTTCAACTTGGGCATAATTTTCTCCTTTCTCGTGGCTCATTCGTGCAGCGGCGGCAATCTCTTCGATTTGTTTTGTAGAAGGATTGCTGTAATACTCTCCGTCAACTACCATCACTGGCCCCAAAGCACAGCACCCCAGACAGTGAACTGTTTCCAAGGTAAACATCTGCTCTGAATCGGTTTGGCCTGGCTCAATACCCAGAATACTGGACACTCTATCAACTAAGCCGGCAGAACCACGAACATGACAGGCAGTTCCGGTGCATATTTGAATCAAGTGTGCCCCACGTGGTTCCAGGCTCAATGCTTCATAAAAGTTGGCGATAGTGTATATGTTGGTATGCGGGATATTAAGCCGGGTTGAAACCCACTCCAAACAGTGTCGTGGAAGCCAGTTAAATTCGGTTTGAATATCCAAAAGAATCTGGATCAACGCGTTTTTCTTAAATGCATATTTTTGGATAATACCGTCAACCAGCCGTAAATCGTAAACTATATCCAGCACGTCCTGGCCTTTTTCCCTGACCTGACCTAATCTGTCAGCATGGTATTTTGCTTCCGATTCAAGCGACCTTAACTCATCGAAAAACTGCCTCTCTTTGAAACCAAGCGAGTAATATTGGCCTAAAACTTCCAGACCTTTCAAAACAACGGTCTCTTTGTTTAATGGAGCTTTTTCAGGCACCTTCGCGGGCTGGACGACTCGCTCAGCCATTTCTGTCTCTTCGGATGGTCGCCCCAGTTCTAATCCTCGCTTGACAGATTCAACAAGTTTTTCCGGAGCAAACGGCTTGGTCAGAAAGTCCGAAGCTCCGATTTTCATTGTCTCAACTGCAGAATCAATTGAGCCATAACCGGTTATAACTATAGTTACAATAGATGGATCATACTCCGAGATTTTGGCCAGTACTTCCATGCCACTCATTCCCGGCATTTTAAGATCAACCAGCACAACTTTCGGATGAGACTGTTCGACAAGTTTCAAACCCTCTGTTCCATCTCGTGCAATTGCTGCCCGAAAACCCTCTTCCTCAAGGGTTTGTCTGCATCCCTCGCATATCGATTCTTCGTCATCTATAACTACCACATCTGTTGCCTCGGGCTCTTGAAAGTTTGACCCTGACGTTATTTCTTCTTTAGCACACATTCATAAGCTCCTTCTGCTCACAACGGATATTATTGTGCAATCACTACAACTACTACGAAGCTATTGCAAAATCTCTGCCAAGTCATTAACCAACGAAGTTGGGATGCCGAACAAAACCCGTAACTACTTTTCTAAAAGCAGGTTACATCTAACAGAAATATTATGGCAACAATTATGGATTGGGATATGGGGTGGTTAAGATGGTAGTTTTTGTATCACCGGCACTGAGAAACGGTTACTATGGTACCATTGTTTCCTACGAATCGACCTTAATTTTGTACTTGCGGATTTTTTCACGTAGCGTTTTACGGTTAATACCCAGATACTCGGCCGCTTTAGTCTTATGACCATCAAATTGCTTCAGGACCTTGCTAATCTTTTCTCTTTCCATGTCCTCAAGGCAGCTTGTCCCTGACGAATTAATATTGTTTTGAATCATTGATTTATTGAATGACAAATCATCAAGCTCAATTGCTTTTCCTTCACATGTTACAATCGCACGCTCAATTGTGTTTCTTAATTCCCTTACATTTCCCGGCCAATCGTACATTTCCAGAGACCGCATGGCCCCTGCTGAAATTCTTGTTACAGCCCTTTTCTTCTGCTGATTGAATTTTCTCAAAAAGTACTTTGCCAATACGCCGATATCCTGTCTTCTTTCCTTAAGTGGCGGTATGTTGATAGGTACGACATTTAGACGGTAAAAAAGGTCTTCTCTGAACCTTCCTGCATCTATCTCTTTCAACAGGTTCTTATTGGTAGCAGTAATAATTCTAACATCTACGTTTATCTTCTCTATGCCACCTACCTTGGAAATTTCTCTTTCCTCAATGACTCGCAACAGCCGCGCCTGCATATTGATACTGATGTTTGCAACTTCATCAAGAAATACAGTTCCACCGTTTGCCAATTCGAACTTGCCCTGAGTAGTCTCTATAGCACCGGTAAAGGAGCCCCTGGTATGACCAAACATCTCGCTTTCAAAAAGGCTTTCGACAAGTACACCACAATCAACCGTGACAAACGGCTTATCAGCTCTATTGCTGAGCCGATGTATTGTCTGTGCCACAAGCTCTTTGCCGACACCAGTTTCACCTGTAATAAGGACAGTTGAGTTGGTTGGGGCAACCTTTTTTATAAGCGCAACAAGCTTTACTATTTCGTCCGATTGGCCGATAATGGTTTTTGACAGCATTTCTTGATCAAGGGCAAGAGTTACACAGGCGTTTTCTAAAGCACGCAGTCTATTATCTACTGCCCTTTTAACGATTGAGTTAAGTGCTTCAGGCGTGAACGGTTTGGAAAGAAAATCATAGGCACCCCGCTTCATAGCTTCGACAGCAGAATCTATTGTCCCATATGCAGTTATAACTATGACAAAGCAATTAGGGTCATTTTCTTTGAGCTTTTTCAACACCTCCATTCCGGGGATGCCGGGCATTTTTAAATCCAGCAGAATGACATCAAAGGATTCCTTGCTCGTCTTCTCTAATCCCATACGTCCGTTTTCGACAGCCTGTACCCTGTAGCCGTTTTCTGCCAGCGTTTGAATGCACCCAGCCCGCATCGATTCTTCATCATCTATGACCAGGATGTTTGCTGAAAAAGCCATCAGACCTATTTTATTTTATTTTTTGGTAGAGTAACCACAAAGGTGCTTCCTTGACCGAGTTGGCTCGAAACTTTTATGGTTCCGCCGTGTTTCTGTATTATACCATAACTTATTGATAAACCCAGACCTGTTCCATGGCCTACGCCTTTAGTAGTGAAAAATGGCTCGAACACATGGTCAAGCTCATCGGATGAGATTCCTCTGCCCGTATCGCTAAAACTGATTTCAACATAATTATCTCTATCACCCGACTTAGTGGCGATTGCCAAAACACCTTTGCCTTCCATAGCTTCAGCCGCATTCATTATGATGTTAACAAAAACCTGCTGTATCTGTGCCGGGTCGGCAAAGATCATAGGTAAATCTGCCTGATACTGTTTAACAATCTCAATGTTATGAAACAAAGGCTGGTTTTCAAAAAGATTGACGGTCTTTTCTAATACCTCATTTAGTTCTAACGTCTCAACTTTTGGCTCCCGCTGACGTGCAAAGTCCAAAAGCCCTTGAACTATGCTCTGACAGCGATTAGCATCT
Source organism: uncultured Pirellulales bacterium (assembly GCA_964653945.1). Lineage (GTDB taxonomy): Bacteria > Planctomycetota > Phycisphaerae > Sedimentisphaerales > Anaerobacaceae > CAZBWE01. The sequence continues at coordinate 1,321 of CAZZHL010000201.1, read as the reverse complement.
TTTTCTATCCTTTCCAGATTATCTCTCATAATTCCTTCAGAAGGGGCTTTTTGTAAAAGAAGTCGGCTGAACAGCAAAATCCCTCCCAGAGGGTTGTTTATTTCGTGTGCTACGCCAGCAGCTAACTGGCCAACCATCGCTAACCGTTCCGACTTCATAACTTCTTCTTGTGCTTGCTTTCGCAGTTGCTCATCTCGTTGCTTGACGGAGGAAACCATGTAATTAAATGCCTCTCCCAGCTTGGCTATTTCTTCTGGTGAATCGTTTATTTGCACATACTGTCCCATATTGCCCTCAGCCAGGCTGTGTGTGGCAAGAAGTAACGAATTAACCGGTCTCATAATAGAATTTGTAAGGAACAAGCAGATGATTACAGAGACGGTGATTCCTGTAAAGGTTATCGCGAGAAATATCCACAATGCCTTTTGTTCCATGCTTTTGAATTTGCTTTCAAGTACACCAAGACCTAAAATGCCAATGGTCTTGCCGGAGACATTCTTGATTGGCTCGTACGCTGTGATATACCAATCATGCACTGCGAATTCTATTTCATTCAGCGATTTGCCCTCAAGAAGAACGTTTTTATATACATCCTCAGAGACTAATGTCCCTATAGCTCTTTGGCCGGTTCCTGTTTTAACATTTGTGGAAATGCGTACATCATTTTGGAAAATCGTCACCACTCCAACATCTTTCCCATTGTATTTTTCACTTTCATAGATTGTATCTCTTATTTTATCAACAATGGTATTGTTGTGATTTAAGAGTCTGCCCCCATATAATATACTAATGATTTCGCCCTCACTGCTTAGTATGGGCGATGCTGCCATGATAAACATTCCGGAAGTTTCTACCTCTTTATGGATTGAGTTCGGTTCAGGTGTTGCAACAACTTTTGTATATGCCTGTGCAGCAAGAGCTTCGCCTTCCTTTATTAATTCTTCTTTCGATAATATCTCAGTAGAGGCCATACTCTTTTTTTCAGCCAAAACCCTTTTGATCAATTCATTGGAAGCTTGGCTGTCTCCCCTTTCATTCGGATTTGCCGCTCTCAACAAAACTGTTCCTTTAGCGTCGGTCAAATTAAGAATATCCAAAAACTCTTCCTGCCTGACTTTTTGAAGCTCTGCATTTAGCTCTCCAATGTTATTATCTGAAATACCCTCCCTCAGGAAAAACCTGGAAGAAGTGAGACGAATAATGTCCTGTATGTGGATTACGGTCGCTTGAAACACCTCACGTGCAGAGTTCAAATCAACTCTGACTTTATCCTGAATTCTGGGCACAATACTCTTATCAATCAACTTTATGCCGACAAATG
>CAZZHL010000200.1:0-5030 GCA_964653945.1 uncultured Pirellulales bacterium | reverse complement strand
GGCTTGGCCATGCTCAAATAATTCGGCAGTAATCCATTACTCATAATCTGTTCTCCTAATTAAAATACCGTAACTTTTTTTGCACCGGCATCCTGCCGGATACCTAAACGAATCTTGACTCCGCCACACGGACGGCGGATAAATGTCGTCAGACAAGTATAAAATTGCCACTATTAATTCGCAATGTCCATAAAAAAATGGCCGATTGTAGAATTTTTATTCTCTCGTTTTCATTCTCCCATTTTGGCTCGTATCAACAAATAAGTATGTACAATCGCAATAATGGCAAATGCTAAAGCAGTATATCTATGAATATTTAAAAGAAGTTCCTGCCAATAAGTCCCGAAAAGCGGGAACATACTCAGAATAATCGACAGAATCAGTGGAAGTGCCAGCCCGGCAATCAGCCAGAAAGTTATTTTCCGTCCAGGACCGGGGGCTGTATCGGAAGGTCCATCACCGACCATTTTGGCCAAAGTAACACGTTCAATAATACGCGTCAGCCATGGCCAATCAATTTTGTTGAAACGGCAATTTCCAGCCCACATTATCGCCAGAACCGCTAAACATATAGCGAAAACCGGTGCAAAAGTTGCATGCAGCATCAGCCAATAACCGTGAATGGGTTCTTTAAGAATAAGAACCGGATAGAAACTCGTAACCGCCAACACCAGGAAGCAAAGCAATGCCAATAGATACACCAGTTTGCGAAGTGCACCAACCGGGCTTAATTTCTGCTCCAGAAACAGCATTGTAAATATACGAATAGCTCTTCTCAAAATCGCGAGAGGTCTCCACCGACATTCCTTACAGCACGGAAATATTAAACAGCATATACCAATGCCTGAAAAGGTAGCTAAAAAAGCGATTATTGATATCGTACGAAACATATTATTCACATATTCTTAAACTAAATTTTTCTAACTTTTTCCAGCCAACGTCTTCACAACACAAGCTAAGGCCTTAAGAGCATATAACAATATAACACCGCCAATAATCCCGCAACAACCGAGTGCAGCAACCTTTAGCCACGGACGAAATACAAATGAAAAAGCAAACGCCCACGCATAAAAACGATTGATGTCTTGGAACTCGACCATCTCTTTAGACGTTTTTTGTTCTGTAAAGACAGGTGAGTCCACCGCAACTGCACCAAAGAAGAAAGGTGCATCCGTCGAATGGCAATCCTCACACTCTCGGATGCCCAGTGATTGAGCGGCAGGCCTGACGTCATGGGCAATCGGCCAAAGGTACGGCTTGGCTGCATCGTGTTCAGCAGCAATCAGCTTACCTTCATCATTTATGTTGTAAAGTTTGCCTCCGCTTATATAAACAGCCTGGCCTCCGGCTTTCTTCTGTAACGCATTAATCCCTTCAGCAATATGCTCGGTGGTCAGTGTTCGCCAATCGCCTGAAGGCGGAAGCTTTTGTTTGGCGAGAATTTCACCTACGGTTTTCCTGACGACTTCAAGGTCTATCGGCGTTACTTTTTTCTCTTTGATAGTGCCCCAGAAGGCAGGCCAAAACATCTTATGGGGTGCAATCTTACCATCCGACTGCTTTGCAAAAACAACAGTTTGAATGTGTGGCAGCACTTCCGGTGATTTATTTATGCCGGCAATACCTAAACTATGTGCCCTTGATGTCTTTGTCAGAATCGTCTTTTCACCGGGCCAGGGACCTGAGTGACAGGCAGTACAGCTTAGTTTATCAAAATGCACAGGTGGAATACCAATGTGTTCCGGCACAGGTGCACCAAGCCGACCTTTTATTAGGAGATTTGACGAACTTTTTTGGCCAAGATGACAACCTTCGCACGACGAGACTGCCGCCAGAGGATTATTTGAATCGGCCTGCTCGCCTTCATATCCTCGAATAATGTTATGCTCGACGCCGTTACGGTGACAGTCAACGCATTTCAAACCTGCCGTCAAGTGCACATCCTCATCCGCCGCCCATCTTTCCGAGCTGTTGCTACCCACATCCAGGTTGGAATGACAGAAATAGCAACGCTCATTAGCTACTTTCCTGGTAATATCAAAAAACACCCAGTTATCCTTGTCAAATGCGTCTTCACGATAACTGACACCTGGCGGAATCTTTTTTGGGTCGTTCAAAGGCATAGGCATAAAAGGGTCGTATGTTTCGGGCACATCAATTACTGAACCACTGACAGAGGTAAACTCGCACGATGCCGCAGCAGCCCAGCGAAAGTTCTCACGGGCTGTCTGGATAGCGTATCCTGCCTGGTCTTGCTCAGGGTTAACATTATGACAGGCCAGGCAATTGATTTCCAACTTTCCTGAAATAAACTCGCGCATGAACTCATCAGGATTTTTGCTTTCAAGCTCTCCTGTGCCACCTCCGGGGGTGTGTCTGCCAAAGAGTTTAGTGAATTGTCGAGGTGTCAGGCCGACTTGTTCCGGCCTGAAAGTCTGTGGCCAGGCACGGTACGAAAGAGGAATCTGCGTGCCGGTAGAAGCGTCGACAAGAATCCACGGTTGGCCCGGCCGACCGGGTGCAGCATTTGCATCCACGGCATTAAAATGCCAGCCCTTACTAACGGTTGCATAGCTGTGACAATCTCCGCATGTCCATCGTGTCGAAAATGGCAAAAGAATATCGTCATCGCCGGCTATCTTAAAACCTTTTTCGCCGTCTTCGTTCTCAGGGTATAGTGGAATAAGATGGATGGGAACAGCCCGGCTGCCGTCACTTTCATCTCCCAAAAACGTCTCGTTGGTATCCGCCTCCATTGCTTCACTTGCGAAGCAAACGGTTGGGGCAGGCAAAACAGATGTGAGCCAAATCAGGATAACTGTTACTATCAATCCCTTTTTCAACGTGCGAGTAATCCTTAATTATAAAAACCAGCAGCAAAACCCTGCATCGAATCCGCCAAAAAGATGGCGGACAAGCGCGGAGCTAAACCTTAACCCGCCGTAGGCGGGTTAAATTCCTCCGGCTTATAATCGAGCTTCCGCCCGGCCTGAACCGCTTCGTTGACTTTCAGTACCGTGACAGCCGTCTCGTACCCGATTTCAGCGGGACAATTCAGTTTTGCCTTGCCACGAACCGCATCGAAGAAGTTCTCGAGATGAGGTTTATGGTAAGGGTCACGGAATTTGACCTGCATTTCATACTTGGGCAGAGGTGGTGACTCGCGAACATCTACAGCTGCAGCAGTGCTCGTATCAGGTTCCTGCTCTTGCTCCTCGGCAGCCGGTTTCAAGTAACCCTTTTTGACCCATTTCTCCCATTTTGCCGGCTGAACCCAGGGTTCGCGATAAATGCCATCCCAGGAACTGGCAGCTTCGGAAATATTTAGCATACCTTCGTTACCCATAAAGGCTTCGTAATAGCCGGCCCTACTGTTGGTCGTTATTGTCTGATAAAAAGCCCTGACAGTACCCTGGCTGGTCTGGTATTCGTAAATGGCCATAACATTGTCATACCACTCACGACCTTTCCAATAGTCTGTGCCACCGCTGGCTATAACGGATTTAGGACTCGCTTCGAGAAACCAGCTATAAATATCAATCTGGTGCGAGCCAAGGTCAACAATCGGCCCTCCACCTAAGCCCTTATACCATCGCCAATTTTTAAATTGTTTCATAGACTTGAAGCCGTATTTATTCAGCGTTGCCTCGTCAATATCGCTTCCCTTCGGCCAGGCCAACTCTTCGCACGCAGATTTGCTCCGGTTCCATTGTCCGTTGATGGTAGTGATTTGACCCAGTAATTTAGCTTCTTTAATCAGCTTTTCAAAGCAGTAAATGTAGCGGGGATTGCTGCGGCGCTGATGACCAATCTGCAAAAGCTTGCCCGTTTCCTTTGCGGCATTGACCATCCGGCGGGCACCTTCGAGAGTATTGGACATCTCCTTTTCGCAATAGACGTGCAGCCCGGCTTTTAAGCACCCGACAGTATGTTCGGCATGCCAGAAGTCAGGTGTGGCAATGAGCACTGCATCAAGGTCCTTTTCGGCAGCGAGCATTTCCTGGTAGTCGGTGTAAGTATTGTGCTCGTGGCCGAATTTTTTGAGCATCCGTGAGACGCGTTTTTGATTGTAAGCCGTCCAGATATCGCAGACCGCCTTAAACCGAATGCCCGGTATCTTCAAACAGGCGTTCATCAGAACTTGTCCTTGTTCGCCGGCGCCAAGCAAAGCCACGTTTATATCATCTGCCTTTTTCCCGCCGCCTGTCTGTCCCAAAATACTCGGCGACAAGACCAATCCCGCCCCAACTGCTGCGGTAGAACGCAAAAAATCTCGTCTACCTATACCTTTCCCGCTACGGCTCGGCGAGCCTACGCCGAGACGAGTTCTAATTTTTTGATTACTCATCGTGCTTTTATCAGTTCCATAAATTTAGAAAATTACCATCAACTCTATTATTATGAATTATCGCTTCACTGCCAATAATTGTCAAGCAAACTTCTTCTGGTTTTCTGCCGGTCTTTCGGAGAGAAGGTGCTAATTTAAGAATGCAGGTGTACTTTGCACGCTATTATTTGCTTTGGCCCGCCTGCCCAGAGTCTTGTACGGCGGGCAGGCTCAGCTCGGACGCCGTCCGCTCAAAATACGAAATGCACTCTGCAATTTCGGGCATCGAGTTCAGCCAATTGTGCTCGTACTCGATTGAGAACACTCCCTTGAAATTCTGGCGGTGTAGCTCTGCGAGAATAGCTTTTATATCCGCCTTGCCTGTTCCCCACGGCACGCAGTGGGCATCAAGCGAGCCGAACTCGTTCATATCCTTAAGATGCAAAGTAATGATACGACCCTCAAGCTTTTTCAGCGCCTCAACAGGATTAATGCCGGAGCGCACCCAGTGGCCCGTATCGGGGCATGCACCGAGCCACTTGCTTCGCCCTTCGCAAACTTTCAGCACAGTATCGGGGTTCCAATAGTGCGTTGGATTTGCATGATTGTGAATGGCTACGTTAATCTTGTATTCCTGGCATAATCTATCGAGCAGGTCAAACGCATCTTCCGGCGGCTCTGATACAATCGTCTCAATTCCCAT
>CAZZHL010000199.1:0-5054 GCA_964653945.1 uncultured Pirellulales bacterium | reverse complement strand
CAGAAGGTAAAACAGATTAAGTTGGAAAAGCCAAAGGTTGGAAGAAACGACCCCTGCCCGTGTGGTAGTGGGAAAAAATATAAAAAATGCTGTGGAAGGAACACGTAATTTCGCACCTGCTTTGAGGGTTCACCTTCAAGCAAAAAATCGAGCCCCGACCGTTAAGGAGGGGTAATTAAAAGCCGGTTGTAGATTCTCAAAATATGTGCTGGATAAAAGAAAACATCGAGTAACTTGCGCTACCCGATGTTTTCCGGAGGGGAGAAAAAATTATATTCAATTCTATTAGCATTATCGGCAACAGCGAAACGCAACTTTAACCTTCTATTTTTATTTACGCTCTGAGCGTTTAAAGGTTCGATAAATAGTAAGTGGAAAAAGATAATTGATGTAAGTCCCGTTAGAAACGAGACATCTGGAATGTGACTTCGCCAAATGGCGGGCGGATTTTCCAAAGGATTTTCTTTCTAACGGGATAAATTTGTGCTTTCATAGACTTTAGGTACCGCGCCTTTTAGTAAGCCATCTGAAGCGAAAAACATCGCGAATTTTCTCGGTAAATCGGACCCCCATGCGCTGCGTACTGGTCTTGAACTCGATGCGTTTGAAATCCTCAGCTGTCGGCTTGGTTCGGGATTTGCCGAGTATTGACAACAATGCCCCGGCAAGAAGACCTAAAAATGAGTTTATTTTAGTGTGAACTGACATTTATTTCGTCGCTCGTTTTATCTTTGTACGGCTGTTTTTATACCGGCCAATAATTGTTCTCCGGTTCTGCTTTCAAAAGCATCTTTGCTGAACAATTGATGTCTTTCGAGAATTTGCGGCTTTTGGTCATAATATCTTTGTGCCGCGCCGGTTCCGCCTTCTACTGCGCCGGCGGTTTTATATTCGCCTTCTAATAGCCATGAGCTAACCTCATCGTCATACTCCGCGGGATAAATAAATGCGACAACAAATTTATCATCGCTGTATTTGGCAAGGTGGACCTTAGCTCGGCAGGGGGGTGCGGTCTGAACTGCTAAATTTACGAGCAGTTTGGAATCTCTATTGGCTGTTTCGAGGTCAGCCGAATAAAAGAACATACCTGCTTCAAGCTGGAAGGTCTGGGCGGGGACGCCTTTTAGTTCGAGCCGGCCGTCGGGATAGGCCTTGTGGATTTTATAGACCTTGCAATCTTTATACTTTTCGCTTTCCAAGAGTTCAGCCACTTCTTCGGCGGTAAAGCCCACGCCGGCATGGTCGCCGCCTGCGGCGAGCTTAGCCGAGCCGAAGTCAAATATATACAGGCCGACGTATTTTTCGTTATTTTGTATTTTCGGTAATTCCATAACTAATTTATTATAACCACAGATTTCACGGATTGCACGGATTTTTTGATATGGATTAAAAAACAGGCCACAGGAAAGATCCTATGGCCCGTTATTGTTAGCAAGCATTTTTCGCTTCATGCTTTACTCTTCACGCTTCACGAATCATCCTCTCCGCCGCCTCACCAACGCCAGACCACCCAAACCCAGCAGCAGCACTGTGGCTGGCTCAGGGATGACCGAGATATTCACGTTGCGTAACTCAACGAAGGTTTGTAAGCTGTCAATTTCGGGATTGAGACTGAACTGAAGGTACGCATCCTGACCTTGAAAACCTGAGACATCAAGAGTAACCGTTTGACCGTCGAATGTTCCAACTGTTACCAATGAGCCGGGGGGTGGGTCATTGGGGTTCGGGTCGTATAAGTATCCGGTATCTATGTAGAAGAATTCATTAACGTCGACTCCGTTGGAAATGAGGGGGGTGAGGTTTGTTCGGTTATCAAACAAAGATGCGGTGAACGAGTCGGATTCATGACCTTCAGGCGATAACACTATATCGAAGGAGAGCGTCTGGGCATCGTTAGGGAAAGTAAATTCCTGGCCGAGAGCACTCTTTACGATAATTCCATATGGTTCCTGGCCATCTAAGACCTCCGTGAAAAGTGCAAAATAGCCGCCTCCCTCATCCGCAATGCGGGTAATAATACCGGATTCAACCGTCCAATTCAGAGTAGGATACAGTTCTTCTGAGAAGTCGCCATTTTGAAGTGTCGGTAAAGCAAAAGCCGTTAATCCGGCTAATAAAAGGATGATAATAACAACAGTGCTTATCTTATGTAAATTTTCGCTACTCATTATAAGGCCTCTATCGACAATCACCAATCGTAAATACTACTTTACAAAACTATGGATTTTGCCGCGTCCCTCGCTTTATTGTCACTCCTTTAAACTATTACTGTACTCGATGTCACCGAAAAAGTCAAGGATTTTTTTCATTTTTCTTATTTTTTTTGTGGAGTAATCCGGATTTTTCAAAGCCGCGGATTACGCGGATTGCACGGATTTTTTGATATGGATTAAAAAACAGGCCACAGGAAAGATCCTATGGCCCGTTATTGTTAGCAAGCATTTTTCGCTTCATGCTTTACTCTTCACGCTTCACGAATCATCCTCTCCGCCGCCTCACCAACGCCAGACCACCCAAACCTAGCAGCAGCACTGTGGCTGGCTAACTCCATGCTGTTGCGAAACCATGGGGTTTGGATTGTATTTGAAATGCCGGAGAATAGCCAGTTTTTCAGGCGGTTACTCGGTTTAGCTTTCGCAATCCACAGGACGCCTTACGGCGCAAAGCTCTTGGAATGCACGGTAAATTTTTCATTTGGGCCTTTAAATCTTATAAGTCTTTAGAACAGATGGAATTACGACTAATATCGACTGTGAATGGTTGGTAACTTGGAAAAACCCTAAGTTTGAGGCCTTTTTTGCTTGACATTTCTCAGGGGAATTCTAAAATAAGTATTGGATTTGCGGTCGGTTAGATTGTAAAACTAGACGAGTCGTTCAAAGGAGGAGCAGCGCAGCTTAAATTTCACACGGATGGTAGACAGGATATCAGAGTATCTACTGGATGCTTGATGTTGGTGGTTGGTGAGAAAAGCCATTAATTATTCAGACCGATAAACTTTGTGCTCAGCCGCCCAGCAATCGTTTGTGCCAGGCGAGTTTCTTGGGTTATGCATTCGGAAATATATGAGAAAAATTGCTAATATCGTTAAAAAAAAGATGTTTTTTCTGAAATGCCCTTCCTTTTATGACGATAATCTTAGGTAATTAAATGGAATATAAACAATCTTTGCGGTCGTGTATGTGTTAATATGTTGAGTTTTAAGCATTGTATGTCGTTGCAAGTGATGCGGAGCCGGGTGTGTCAATCCGTAGCAGATGGATTGTTTCATCCTAAAGGTCTCGCGATGACAAGTAAGCACCGTTTTACCCTCCTCATGAATGGTACCGCAAGCTATCGCGATGTCACTGACTTTAGATTTTGAAATATTATAGCATGAGGTATATAATGTGGATAATACGAGAAAGGTAACAAGCATAATAAGGATGAGGATTAGAGCTTACAATTTGATGGTTTTGGCTTTGGTCTTACTTATGGCAGCGATTGCACCAGATGCCCTGGCTGCTCCCGTAGTCAGCAGTGAATATCAGGTTAAAGCTGCATTCTTGTATAACTTTATCAAGTTTGTAGACTGGCCGGGAGAGGATGCAACTGATAGCAATGAGCCGGTAGTTATAGTCGTTTTGGGCAAGAACCCATTTGGTGGTGCATTTAAACCTATCGAGAATAAACAAGTCAAAGAAAGGGATGTCAGTGTCAAATACTTTAAGGGGCTTGAAGAATTAGAAAAATCGGGCGAGAAAGATAAAGCAATCGAGGCCATCAGAAAATGTCAACTTTTGTTTATCTGCCCTTCTGAGGAGGCAAACCTTAGGGAAATCATAAATTTGGTTAAAAACCGCAGCGTCCTGACGGTGGCAGATTCTAAAGATTTTCTCGATTCAGGTGGTATTATCGAATTTGTTATGGATGGGAAAAAAGTACGCTTTGGAATCAACGTTACAGCTGCCAAGAGTGCTAAACTCAAAGTCAGGTCTCAGCTTCTACGGCTGGCGAAAAAGGTGGTCGGAGAAAAAGAAACAAACGGGGCAGAGGACTGATTATGGCTGTTATGCGAAATATGGCAATAAAGCATAAGCTGATATTTATTATCATGCTGACGTGTGTCACCGGGCTGGTGTTGGCAGGGATATTATTTATCAGCTGGGAGACTAATGTATTTCGCCATAACATGGTGCAGAATGTATCAACTCAGGCAGAAATGATAGCAGAAAACTGCAAAGCGGCTCTGGCCTTCCAGGATGTGGAGGATGCAAAGGAAACATTACAGGCTCTTCGTGTGGAACCTTCTATTGTCTTTGGAGGTATTTATGCCAAAGACAATAAGCTCTTTGCAACTTATTATCGGGATTATGCTGAGATAAAAGTCCATCCACCCGAATTTAAGGAAAGCGGTTACAGTTTTGATGTAGGTTTTCTAACTGTCTTCAAGTCTATTGTTCTCGACGGGGAACTTATTGGAACAGTTTGTCTGCGGTCGGATATGGGCCCTATGTATTCGATGCTCGAGCGTAATATAGGCATAATCATTGCCGTGTTGTTTCTTTCTTCTTTGGTGGCTTTTCTGATGTCATCGCGACTTCAGAAGGTCATTTCCGAACCAATTCTAAATCTGGCTAAGGTCACAAAAGGCGTCTCTGAAGAAAAGGACTATTCTACTCGAGCTGTCAAGCGCAGTAATGATGAGGTGGGTTTGCTTATCGATGCATTCAATGAAATGTTGCAGCAAATCCAGCAGCGGGACATAGAATTAGTCGATGCCAAGGAAAAGCTTGAAGTGAGGGTCGAGGAGCGGACTGTTGAGCTTACGACTGCCAATGAACAGTTAACCCAGGAAATTCACATACGTGAAAAGGCAGAAGAGGACTTACGCAGAGCCGAAGAAAAATACAGAATGCAGTTTGAGGGGGCATTAGATGCTATCTTTGTATGCGATGCCGAAACAGGCGTAATAGTTGACTGTAACCCTGCAGCAACGAAATTGGTTGGCCGAGAAAAATCAGAGCTAATAGGTCAACACCAGCGGATTCTCCATCCTCCGGAAGAAATCAAAG